>JAWARX010000088.1:0-8276 GCA_038893155.1 Halalkalicoccus sp. | reverse complement strand
ACCCGATGGTGACTGCGACCCTCACTCCGGGAGGAGGACACCGGTAGCCGGGCAGTTTGACTGGGGCGGTACGCGCTCGAAAAGATATCGAGCGCGCCCCAAGGTTTCCTCATTCGGGTCGGACACCCGAAAAAGAGCGCAAGAGCAAAAGGAAGCCTGACAGTGTTCTTCACAACACGGAACGCTGACGCGAAAGCGTGGTCTAGCGAACCAATCAGCCTGCTTGATGCGGGCGATTGCTGACAGAAAAGCTACCTTAGGGATAACAGAGTCGTCACCGGCAAGAGCACATATCGACCCGGTGGCTTGCTACCTCGATGTCGGTTCCCTCCATCCTGCCCGTGCAGAAGCGGGCAAGGGTGAGGTTGTTCGCCTATTAAAGGAGGTCGTGAGCTGGGTTTAGACCGTCGTGAGACAGGTCGGCTGCTATCTATTGGGGGTGTTTTGGTACCTGACGGGAACGTTCGTATAGTACGAGAGGAACTACGATTGGTCACCACTGGTGTACCGGTTGTCCGAGAGGGCACGTGCCGGGCAGCTACGTGACACGGGGTAAGAGCTGAACGCATCTAAGCTCGAAACCCACCTGGAAAAGAGGTACCGTCGAGGTCACTCGTAGAAGACGAGTTCGATAGACTCGGGGTGTACGCACCGAGGCAACGAGGTGTTAAGCCCGCGAGCACTAACAGACCGAAGCCACACAGTCATACATTCGATTCATCCGAATCGAATCCGCATTTGTTCCGTGATCGGTAAACGGATCCAGGCGGTAACTGAATCGCACGTACACAACGGCAAGCAACCGATGATGGCGTACTATGGTTCGATTCCATAGATCGGCATTAAGGCGGCCATAGCGGCGGGGCGACTCCCGTACCCATCCCGAACACGGCAGATAAGCCCGCCAGCGTTCCCGCGAGTACTGGAGTGCGCGAGCCTCTGGGAAAACTGCCTCGCAAGAGGGGCCAAGTACGAACCCAGGAACGCAATCGGAAGTACACGCTGGGTCCGTCCCGGTGGAACCCGAGACCGTTCCGTTACAACGGTTCGCAACTGGTGGTTCGCCGCCTTCCACTCATATTCAAGCCCACGGCCCTTCGGGGCCGTGGGCTTTTTTCATTTACGGAGAACGACAGCGCCCGCCGACCGCTAGCCTTATGTCCGGCAGACGGGTAGTTCAGCACGCGCCAAGGTGGCAGAGTCCGGCCTAACGCAGCGGCCTGCAGAGCCGCCCATCGCCGGTTCAAATCCGGCCCTTGGCTTTCGTACGATTCGAACGAAGAGTGCCGACAGCGTGTCAGTTTCCTCCCCCTGGGCGAACGTATCCCGTTCAGGACGGGAGAACGAGCACCGGCAGTCGTTTCCGAAACGAGCGAGTAGGTCGTATCATCAGTCAGGAGGTTCGCCCACCTGCTCGACTCGTGCGGGCTGACGTCGAACACACCCGCCTTTTGCTCGCGTGTACTTTCGAGATCGTTTCGGTCACGTCCCGTAGAGGGGCCGGTGTTCGACCGAGGCTGGTCGATCCCGCCACCGGCTTTTTTTCGCGTGGACTGCGACGACCGCCTCGACGTCGCCGATCCGTTCGAACAGCCGATCGCCGGTCAGCGCCGCGTCCTCGCCCGCGACGGGGAGCAACACCCGGCTGAACAGCTGTTCAGCCACGGTTCCCCTCCGAACTCTTCGATCGACGACGCAGCTCCATGGTCGCGGGTTCTCCTTTCGTGGTCTCGACGCTCCGGGTCCGAGCGGCGAAAAGTAACTTCTATACCCCCCGGAGAACATGCCTGGGGTATGCAACGACGCGCAGCCGCGGGATACGCGGCTCTCTTCTCGCTCGTCATGATCGGTGCGCTAGCGGCCAGGTCGTTCGGGATCGTCCCCGATCCGACCGGTCTGCTCTGGATCGCCGTCCTCAGCGGAGCCACCGCGTTCTTGCTCGTCATGCTTTCGTACCTTCCCGTCAGGGCGTGATCGGCTCCGATCCTGTTCGGAACTCTCCGACCGTTGCACGGACTGGCTAGACCGGATCGCCCGCGGATTCGTCGCTTCGTTTCGTTCCCTGCGCTCAAATAGTGCCTGCTGGCTCGCTACGCGTTCGCAGTAGGAAAACGGGCCGGGCGCGATTTGAACACGCGACCGACGGATTAAGAGTCCGTCGCTCTGCCGGACTGAGCTACCGGCCCTCACGAGTCTCTCGCCGGGCTACGAACATAAGCGTTCAGGATTCGATCCGAATCCCTATGAGCACTGCCCGAGACCACCGGCCATGACCATCGACACGGAACGTCGCGCGTTCGCGGAGCGCTTTCTCTCGTTCGACACGACCGACGGCAACGAAGCGCTCGCACAGGAGTTTTTCGAGTCGAAGCTTTCCGAATACGGCTTCGAGACGTATCGTTGGGAGGCGGATCCCGGCCGGCTCGCTGCCCATCCCTCGTTTCCCGACGATCCCAGCGAGATCCACGCTGCAGATCGCCCCAGCGTCGCGGGCGTCTTCGAACTCGGCTCCGGTGCGGGACCGACGCTCCTTCTCAACGGCCACGTCGACGTGGTGCCGGCGGAAGCGGATCAGTGGTCTTCGGACCCGTTCGAGCCGACGTGGAACGGCGAGGAGCTGACCGCTCGCGGCGCGGCCGACATGAAATGCGGGCTCGTCGCCTGCGTCTTCGCCGCCCGCGAGCTCGCGAGCCGACCGGATCTCGACGGCCGCGTGATCGTCGAGAGCGTCGTCGGCGAGGAAGACGGTGGACTCGGCGCGGCGAGTTCGGCGATCGAGCGCCCCTATCCGTTCGAACCCGATGCGGCGATCGTCGCCGAACCGACTCGGTTGAAACCCGTGATCGCCACGGAGGGATCGCTGATGAAGCGCCTCACGCTCACCGGGCGGTCGGCCCACGCGGCCACGCCGTGGCACGGCGAAGACGTCCTCCCTCACTTCGAGCGGATCCGCCGGGCACTCCGTGCGCTCGAAGACGAGCGATCGGAGACGATCTCACACCCGCTGTACGAGGGGTTCTCCAGACCGTGGCCGATCGTCGCCGGCACCGTCCGGGCCGGGTCGTGGGCCTCGTCGGTGCCCGCGCGACTCGAAAGCGAGTTCCGCATCGGCGTCGCGCCGGGCGAGACGGTCGAGGAGGTCGAACGGCACGTCGACGCCCGGATCGCCGAGGTCGTCGCCGAATCGGAGTGGCTCGCCGACCATCCCCCGTCCTTCGAGCGGTTCTCGGTGCAGTTCGAGCCCGCCGAGATCGATCCCGGAGAACCGATCGTCCGCGCGGTCCGGGACGCCCTCGAATCGGCCGACCGCGAGTCGGACGTGGAGGGAGCGACCTACGGTACCGACGCACGTCACTACGTCGACGCCGGGATCCCGACCGTCGTGTTCGGGCCGGGATCGATCCAGCAGGCGCATTTCCCCGACGAGACGATCGACTGGACCGAGGTGTCCGCGGCGATCGACCTGCTCGAACGTGCTGGCCGGGAGTTTCTCACTCGAAGTACTCGGTGAGCGCCCGGTCGACGATCTCGCTCGGAGTGGTCCCCTCGAAGGCAGCTTCCCGACGGAGTTCGCGATAGCTCTCGATGGGCAGGCGGATCGTGAGTTCGCCGGCAGTCACGCCGTGTGCGGCGAGCGCTTCCTCGGGAGAACTGCCGTACGGATCTCCCGGACCGTCAGATCGTTGTCGATCGCGGCCCACGCGAGTTGAAATCGCGCGTCGCCGGCGACGCGAGCGATGTGTTTCGCCGCCGTGGGGGCGATATGCCCCATCGCGACGTGGCGACGCACCGACTGGGGCAGGTCGTGGACGCGCGCCCACTTGCGGATGAACGCGACCGAGACGCCGTCGCCGGCCCGCTCTGCGGCCGCCTTGTACGAGCCCTCTCCGCGGACGAGCGCGGCACACGCGGCGGCCCCGCGGAGCATGTAGATGTTGTCCTCCCCCCCGACGGTGTTCTCCGCGAACTGCCGGACGATCTCGGCGGCGTCCGCGAGGCTGTCGGGGTCGTCGGGATCGAACTGGACCGCCTCGCGGGCGCGTTCGCCGGTGATGGCGGCGTCGCCCCGGACGACCGGCTTGCCGACGGGGGACTCCCGATCGGCTCGCGGTTCGTCCGGTCGCTCCGTGGTCATTGTCCTCCCATTAGGGTCCGTGTGCAAAACGCCGTCGCTACTCGGACTGCTGTTCGCGTTTCTCCGAGAGGTGCTCCCAGATCTCCGTACAGCCGGCTCCCTCCTCTATGTCCGCGAGGTGGTCGTCGTCGCGCGGCTCGTCGCTCATCGTTCGGCCTCTGCGTAGAGCTCCGGTGCGACATCCGCCGGGGCGTGTTGTACCGCCGACCGTTCGTCGTCCGACCGCCTTCGATCGCTCCGGCGTCCGTCGAAGCCGCCGTGATCGATGCCCCGTTGGTTCCCGTCACGTTTCCATGTCATCGTACCCCCGTACGTGTGGCCGCCGTATAGGCCCGCCTCCATGGTCAAGCCCTACCCCAACTCCCGCTTACCGGTGGTTTTTGTCCGTATTTCGGTCGCAAAAAATCCCCCAATCCGACCGCCGTCGGTCGATATCGCCGTACACGTGCGTCATCGTGTTCGGTACACCTTGCTCGGGTCGACGGACTAAGATCCCCGGGGACGTAGATCCGGTATGGACGTTCCGGTTTGGATCCTCGACGACGGGGCGTGGATCAGTGTCGACGACTCCCGCGAGGTCGGCGTCAGCGACCTCTGGCGGCTCGCGGATCACGAGTTCTGTGGCTGTGAGACCGCGGACGTGCTGGTAGAGGCGTTTTTCGAGGTGCGCCCGAGCGGGAATCGAGTCGAAGCCCGCGCGGTCGGTCACTGTATCACCTGCGGCGAACGCGGGTCGATGGGCTGGCTCACCGTCGGTCGCGTCGAGGACGGCCGGTTCGTCCCGGCGGATCCAGAGGGCGAACACAGCGTCGTCTCCGCTTGACGCCCCGGCAACATCGTCCGCTACCACCGAGCATCGGCCACGGTTGACGCGAGAGGGGCTGGTTTACCCGTGGGAACGCAAGGACGGATCATGCCAACCGACACGGAGGGCTGGAAGGACGAGCTCTACGGCACGGACATCCGTGCCCATATGGAGCGCTTCGCCGAGGAGGGATGGGAGGCGATCCCCGAGGACGAACACGACGCCTGGTTCGAGCGCTTCAAGTGGTACGGCCTGTACCACCAGCGCGCCGGCCAGGAGAGCTACTTCATGATGCGGATCGGCCCGCCCAACGGCGTGCTCGAACCGGGCATGCTCCGGGCGATCGGCGAGGTCGCAAAGGAGTACTCGACCGGCCCCGCCGAGAACCCCGAGTTCGGCAACGGCTGGGCCGATTTTACTACCAGACAGGCGATCCAGCTCCACTGGATCAACATCGAGGACGTCCCGGCCATCTGGGACGAACTCGAGGCGGCGGGGCTTTCGACGATTCAGGCCTGTGGCGACTCGTGGCGCAACATCGTCGGCTGTCCGGTCGCCGGCAAGGACAAACACGAGCACGTCGACGCGCTCGATACGATCCACGAACTCCACGACACGTTCAAGGGCAACGAGGAGCACTCGAACCTCCCCCGGAAGTGGAAGGTCTCGGTCACCGGCTGCGAGGAGGGCTGCGGACAGGGCGACATCAACGACCTCGCGCTCGAACCCGCCGAGAAGGGTGATGAAGAAGGGTTCAACGTCCGGGTCGGCGGCGGTCTCGCCCGGAACGAGCCCCGCTTCGCGAAGGACATCGACGTGTTCGTCGCTCCGGAAGACGCCGCCGAGGTCTGTGGGGCGATCAGCGCCCTGTTCCGGGACCACGGCGATCGCGAGAACCGCTACAACGCGCGAATAAAGTTCCTCATGGACGAGTGGGGTCCCGAGAAGTTCCGCGAGGTCCTCCAGGAGGAATACGTCGACTTCGAACTCGAGACCGCTGGCGAGGATCTGCGCGAACACTACTCGTACAACGCCGGCGTTTCTCATGGCCACGCCGATCACGTCGGCGTCCACGAGCAGAAAAACGGCGAGTACTACGTCGGACTGAACGTCCTCGTGGGTCGGATGGGCGCGGACGAGGTGATCGAGCTCGCCGATATCGCCGAGGAGTACGGAAGCGGCGAGGCCCGCGTCACCCAGCGCCAGAACCTGATCCTCACGGACGTCCCCGAGGAGAACCTCGAGGACCTGCTCGCCGAACCGTTGCTCGAGGAGTACAGCCCGGACCCTCACCCGTTCCAGCGCGGCTCGATCGCCTGCACCGGGACCGAGTTCTGCTCGCTGTCGATCGTCGAGACGAAAAACAGGCAGGTGCGCTTCTCGCGCTGGCTGAAGGAGAACGTCGAGCTCCCCGACGGGATCGAGGACTTTCACATCCATCTGTCGGGCTGTACCGCCTCGTGTGCCCAGCCTCAGATCGCCGACGTTTCCCTCAGGGGCATGAAAACGCGCAAGGACGGCGAACCCGTCGAGGCGCTCGACATCGGGCTCGGCGGCGGGCTGGGCGAGAACCCCAACTTCGCCGACTGGGTCGTCCAGCGCGTGCCCGCCGACGAGGTGCCCGGCGCGATCGCGAACCTGATCGAGGGCTTCGCCGAGGAACGCGAGGAGGGCCAGACGTTCCGCGAGTTCGTCGTCGAGCGCGACGAGGAGGACCTCGCCGCGCTCTGTGAACCCGAGGAGACCACGTACACCGACCCCTACATGCACAACACGAAACAGACGTGGTACCCTTACGCCGAGGACGACGAGCTCGATTCGAGCCCCGCGCCGGCGTATCCCGATGACACGCCGATGTCCGCGGACGACTGAGCGTCGACCGCGTTTCGCCCTTTATTACTCCGGCGGTTTCGCTCGGTCGTCGTCGCGTGCGACCTCGTAGAGGGCGTTTCGAACCGCACCGTGTTCGGCCGCGTGCGGGCGGCCGTCGGCGTCGCCGTAGCCGCCCAGCATCCGGTTGCGATTGAGACAGAGCTTCGTGAACGTCGGTTTCAGCAGGTCGAACAGCTCGAAACGCTCCTGTAGCTCCGGAAACCGCGACTGGTACGCGAGGATCGTCTCGCGAACGCCGCGGTAGAACCGCTCCTCGGGGGAGTCGTGGTGCTCCTCGGCGATCTCGGCGACGTAGCGCAACACGCCGACGAACAGGCCCGCGAAGACGAACTGGCTGAGCCCCTCCGGGGGCTCGGTTCGCAACACGTCCCGGAGCTCCGTGGGGAGCGCCTCGATCTCCGGCAGGGGATGTTCGCTGACGTTGACGTCGTCGACGAAGTCCTTGAGCGCGAGGCGCGTCGGTACCCCCTCGCGCAGCACGAGGATCGTGTTCTCGCCGTGGGGCGAGAAGACCGTCCCGTAGCGATAGAGGTAGTGCAACAGCGGCGGCAGCAGCGTCGAGAACAGCTCCCCGAGCCACTCCTCGAGGCTCAGTCCCGAACGCTCGACCAGCCGCGAGAGCACGGGCGTTCCCGTCCCGTCGACGTGCAACAGCGCCGACAGCGTGATCGGGCGTTCGTCCTCCGCGATCAGGTCCTGGACGCTCTCGCGCCAGACGCAGCCCAATAGTTCACGATACTGGTAGGGCCCGCCGTCGAGCCGGTCGAACTCGGGGTGATCGACGTTCACGCCCGCGATCTCGCCCGGGAGGACGAGTCGATGCTCCTCTCGGAGGAACGGATCGTCGTCGCGGATCCCCTTCAGATACTCCGTGACCAGGGGCGCGGCCTCGGTTCGCTCGCCGGGCAACCCCCGCCAGACCAGCGTGTTGAGGATCCGCATCGGCAGCTTCACGTTGTGACGGTCGGGCCGGTCGACGTTCGCGAAGGTGCGGATCGACTGCATCGGGAGGTACTCGTCCGGTCCCGCCCCCAGCGGGACGATCGCGTCGGTCGCGACCTCCTTCGCGAACGCTCCGACGATCGCCTCGTCCCACTGCCACTCGTGGACGGGTAGCAGGCGGTAGGCCTCTGGATCCAGTCCCTTCGATTCGAGACGGCCGTCGAAAGTCTCGCGATGCCCACCGAGCTCCGCGTCCAGGAGCGCGTCGTACTCGAGACCGTCCACCGAGACGAACGTCGCCAGCTCGCGCGAGACCGCGAGCCACCGCAGTCGGACGGGTTCCCGGGACTCGGGGGCGTACCGGCGGTAGTCGTCGTAACCCCAGCCGATCCGACCCTTGTTGTAGGTGATCCACGGGTGACCCCCCATCTCGCCCTC
Source organism: Halalkalicoccus sp. (assembly GCA_038893155.1). Classification (GTDB taxonomy): domain Archaea; phylum Halobacteriota; class Halobacteria; order Halobacteriales; family Halalkalicoccaceae; genus Halalkalicoccus. The sequence goes on along the minus strand of JAWARX010000088.1, from coordinate 63 downwards.
CCAGTCGGCATAGGAGAGCTCCTCGGGGTCGAGCCCCGGATCGCGGCGCCGGCGCACCTCGAT
>JAWARX010000087.1:0-8358 GCA_038893155.1 Halalkalicoccus sp. | reverse complement strand
AGGATCGGGTTGACCTCGACGACTTCGAGCGAGCGAAGCGTGTCGCTCCGGGCGACGAGTTCGAGCGCGGCGTGGGCCTCGCGGTAGGTGACACCGCCGCGGACGGGCGTGCCGACGCCGGGCGCTTCCTTGGGGTCGAGCCAGTCGAGGTCGAGGCTGATGTGGGTTCCCCGGGTGCCGTCGGTCGCGACCGAGAGGGCCTCCTCGGTGACGGCGGTGATCCCGCGGTCGTCGATGTCGGACATCGTGTAGGCGGTGACGGGGCTGTCCCGGATCGCGACCCGTTCTTTCTCGTCGAGGCTCCGGAGCCCGACGAGCGCGACGTTCTCGGGGTCGATCCCGGGGGCGTTCGCCCACGGCGTCTCGGCGAACGAGCCGTGCCCGAGCGCGGCCGCAAGCGGCATGCCGTGGACGTTGCCGCTCGGGGAGGTCTCGGGCGTGTTGAAATCGCCGTGGGCGTCGAACCAGAGCACGCCGACCTCGGCGTCGCGGCTCGATCCCTGCATCGTGCCGATGGCGACCGAGTGATCGCCACCCAGGACGAGTGGAAACCCCCCGTCTGCGAGCGTTTCGGCGACGGTCCCCGAGAGACGCTCGCAGACGTCCCGGACCTCCCGGACGAACTTCGCCGGGCCGCTTTCGGGGCGGGCGGCGTCGGGATCGCGCTCCTCGGCACGGGGCACCCCGAGGTCACCCCGGTCGGTGCAGGTCCGACCGCTCGCGGCGAGTTCTGCGGCGAGTCCGGCGTAGCGGATCGCGGACGGTCCCATGTCGACGCCCCGCCGGTCGGCGCCGTAATCCAGCGGTACGCCGATGACGTTGATCGGGTCGTTCATGCTCGGTCAGTCGGGAATATCGGGATTAAGGCTGTGGGTTTCGTTTCATCCTACCGGAGTTATTACTCGTGTATGCTGCCGGTGGGTAGCAATTCGAACGAGTCCGGCCGAGTATTCGTCGCATTTAAGCGAATCTGTACCGAAGGGGCAGTATGTCATCGATCGAACTCACGCCGAGTCAGAAAACCATTCTCACCGCCCTGATCAACCTCCATCGCGGGGCCGAGGACGCGGTCAAGGGCGAGGACATCGCGGAGGAAGTCGATAGAAACCCCGGAACGATCCGGAACCAGATGCAGAGTCTGAAAGCGCTCCAGCTGGTCGAGGGCGTACCGGGTCCGAAGGGGGGGTACAAACCGACGGCGACGGCCTACGAGGCGCTGGACGTCCAGCAGATGGACGAGCCCGCCTCGGTGCCGCTCGCGCACAACGGCGAAGCGGTCGAGGGCGTCAACATCGAGGAGATCGACCTTTCGAGCGTCCACCATCCGGAGCTCTGCCGGGCGGAGATCCACATCCAGGGCTCGGTCCGGGAGTACCACGAGGGCGACCCCGTGACGGTCGGCCCGACGCCCCTCTCTAGGCTCGTCATCGAGGGGACCGTCGACGGCAAGGACGACACCAACAACATCCTGATCCTGCGGATCGACGGGATGGAAGCGCCCGCGGACGACGCCGGCCACTAGGCTGTCAACGGTTGCCAGCCCCATCGGGGTTTCAACAGCTTTGTATCAGTGGCTTACCGAGGGGCCCATATGACAGAGCAGGTCGTCGTGCTCGGGGCAGGGTACGCCGGTGCGGGTGCGATTCCCCGACTCGAAAACGAGCTGAGCGACGCACAGATCACGTGGATCTCCGAGACGGATTATCACCTCGTTCTCCACGAGTCTCACCGCGTGATCCGGGATCCGTCCGTCAGAGAGCACGTCGCGATTCCGGTAGCGGAGATCAAATCCCCCGCGACGCGCTTTATCGAAGGCGAAGTGACGGATCTCGACACTGACGCCCGCGTCGTCTCGCTTGCGGACGGGACCGAAATCGAGTACGACTACGTGCTCGTCGCGCTCGGGTCCGACACTGCGTACTACGGCATCCCCGGTCTCGAAGAACACTCCCTGACCCTGAAGAGCTTAGACGACGCCCTCGCGATTCACGAGGCGGTCAAGACGGCCGCTCGCGACGCGACTCGCGACGACCCCGCGCAGGTCGCCATCGGCGGGGCGGGCCTCTCGGGAATCCAGAGCGCCGGCGAGGTCGCAGAGTTCCGTGACAAACACAACGCGCCGATCGAGATCTCGCTGATCGAGGCGCTCCCCGAGATCATGCCCGGTCAGGACCCCGAGCTCCAGGGCGCGGTCAAGAAACGCCTGCTCGATACCGACATCGAGATCATGACCGACGACCCCATCACCGAGGCCGACCCCGACACCATCCAGTTCGACGAGGGCGAGCCCCTCGAGTACGACGTGTTCGTCTGGACGGGCGGCATCACCGGCCGGAAGTGCCTCGAAAACGCGACCGTCGAGAAGGAACACAACCGCATCGTCGCCGAATCGACGTTCCGGACCGACGACGAGCGCGTGTTCGCCATCGGCGATTCCGCGATCGTCGACCAGGGCGAGACGCCCGCGCCGCCGACCGCACAGGCCGCCTGGCAGGCCGCCGAGCTCGTCGGCGAGAACATCGCGCGCGCGAGCGAGGGGCGACCGCTGAAGACCTGGACGTTCGAGGACAAGGGGACGCTCATCTCGATCGGGGATCGGGCGGTCGCCCACAACGTGCAGGGCCTACCGATCAACACCTTCGGCTGGATCGGTGCGGAAACACTAAAAAAGGCGGTCGCGGCCCGCTGGATCAAGGACGTCTCCTCGGTCAAGCGTGCGAAACGCGCCTGGAAGTACCTGTAGTTCCGTCTCCGTTTTCCTCTCGTTGGCTCGCTCACAGCGACTCGCGAGTCGGTTCGCCGATCCGCGAGGGCATTTCGAAACGAAACACTTAGGCCCCGCTCGGAGCCACGTCAACGCATGACAGACTGGATCGGAGAGACCTTCACCAGCACGGCGGGCTGGGACCTTTTAGAGAGCCTCGTCGACCTCGAAGACCGGATGGCCGGCACCGAGGGCGAACGACGCGGCGCGGAGCTGACCCGCGACGCCCTCGCGGATGCGGGCGCACGGAACACACGGCTAGAGGCGTTTCCCGTCCAGGGCTGGGTCCGGGGCGACAGCGAGATCCGGGCCGGCGAGAAAGCACAAGACTGCATCGCGCTGCCCCGGAGTCCGAGCGAGGAGGCGGGCGGCGAACTCGTTGATCTGGGTTACGGGCTGCCCGAGGAGTTCGAGGAAGCCGACGTCGAGGGGAAGGTCGTGATGGTCCGCAGCGACGTCCCCGAGTACTTCGACCGGTACATCCACCGCCGCGAGAAGTACTACTACGCCGTCGCGGGCGGGGCGAGCGCCTTTATCTACCGCAACCACGTCGAGGGCTGTCTCCCGCCGACGGGGAGCGTGGGCACCACCGAGGACCCGATCGGGGATATTCCCGCGGTCGGCGTCAGCAGCGAGGTCGGCGCGCGCCTGGCCCGCCGGTTCGACGGGGAGCGCGTGACGGTCGCCGTCGACGCCGAGATCGGCGAGGCGACGAGCCGGAACGTCCACGCCGAGATGGGGCCCGACACCGACGAGGTCGTGCTGATCACGGGCCACGTCGACGCCCACGACATCGCCGAGGGCGCGGCGGACAACGGGGCGGGAACGGCGATGGTGGTGGAGATCGCCGAGGCGCTCGCAAAGCGAGAGGGCGACCTCGAAACGCGAGTCGAGTTCGTCGTCTACGGTGCGGAGGAGGTGGGGCTGGTCGGCTCGGAACGCCACGCCGCGAACGCGGATCACGACGCGATCAAGGCGATCGTCAACAGCGACGGGGTCGTCCGCGGGCGCACCCTCGAGTTCTACACCCACGGTTTTCCCGAGCTCGAAGCGGCCGCAGAGCGGGTCGCCGACCGGTTCGACCACCCCGTGCAGACGATCCCGCGGATGGGACCGCACAGCGACCACTGGCCGTTCGTAAAGTGGGGCGTGCCGGGCTATCACGTCATGAGCGACACCGGCGAGCAGGGTCGGGGCTGGGGACACACGTTCGCGGACACGCTCGATAAGGTCGATATACGGGATCTGCGCGAGCAGGCGATCGTGCTCACGGAGCTGGTGGTCGATCTCGCGGACGGATCCCGGACGATCGAGCACCGTCCGCCCGACGAGATCGCGGCGGCGCTCGAAGAGGAGGATCAGGCCGCGGGTATGAAGGTCATCGGCGACTGGCCCTACGGGGAGTGATCCCGCAGGCTTTTTGCCCGCGGTGCGTAGCGGGAGGCATGTGGGTTCGATCGCGGGTGGGCCGCCGATGACTGTCGCCGTCGTCGGAGCCGCCGAGTCGGTGCTCGAAACCCTCGAAGCGGCGGGTTACGCCGCTCAGGCGGCGTCGCCCGAGACGGCCGGCCGAGCGGAGCCGGAGGCCATCGTCACCGTCGGCGAGCGCGCGCTGCTCGCCGTCGTCCGGGAGCGCCCGGACGCCGCGATCCTCGCACTGAACACCGACATCGGGCCGGCGGCCGACGACCACGCCGCGATCGTCGACGCGCTGGCAGGCGGCGCGGAACACGAGCGGCCGCTGCTGTCGGTCGCCGTCGGCGGCGAGCCGGTCGGACGCGCGTTCATGGACGTGGCGCTCGTCACCAGCGAGCCCGCGCGAATCTCGGAGTACGCCGTCGATCACGACGACGAACGGGTCGCGGCGTTTCGTGCCGACGGCGTCGTCGTCGCGACGCCCGCCGGGAGTCGGGGGTACGCCGGGGCCGCCGGCGGGCCGACCCTCGCGGCGAGCGCCGACGCGCTGTCGGTCGTCCCGATCGCGCCGTTTCACACCCAGTCGGCGCGGTGGATCCTCGACACCAGCCCGCTCACTCTCTCGGTGCTTCGCGACGAAGGGGCGGTTTCGCTGCTGATCGACGACACCGAGTACGGATCGGTCGGTCCCGACCAGCGGGTCCGACTGGCGCGCCACGGCACGATCAGAACGCTTCGCCCTCGGTGAGCCGAGAATTGGAAACACTCTAATGGACGAACGACCGTTGTTCGGGTATGCACCCGCTGCAGCTCGGGGCGATCGACGGGATCCTCGCGGCCGCGATCCCGTTTATCGTGTTCGCCCTCGCGCTCGTCAACCTCGTGACCCGGTTCCTCGCGCATCGAACGCACGTCTCACAGGCCGACGAACACGGCGCCGAGGCGATCACGCGCTCGCCGCTTCACGAACTGACGACGCTCACGCTCGTGTTCGCGACGTTCTACTACGTTCTCGTCGATCTGCACTTCGGCGTCGCGCTCGCGGCCTTCGCGCTGACGGCCTTCATCGCCGACTTCTTCGAGTTCGAATCGCGGCTGGTCGAGGCACGGACCGACCGCCCGCTCGAAGCGCCAAAGGCCGCCATCGGTGCGACGCTGTTCGTCGTCGTCTACGCCGGCTTCGCCGCGCTCGTCTCGGTCTTTGGCGCGTTCTGGACGCCCGTCATCTGAGCGGCGCCTCGTTCTATCGATCCGTCGACCGTCGTTCCGACTCGCTCGCCTCGACAACGCGCCGACCGGCGAGTCGCTTCTTCCGCGAGCATCGGCGGCTCTACCGGGTCGGTCGATGCGGCGGCGCTCGTGAACGCACGCTTGACACGGCTGGTGGTTACCAGCCCGGCCCGTCGAGCAGCGCCGTAGCCGGCCCCGGTTCACGTTCCGGCGAGTCCGGACGGTGGTGACTGGTTGGAAATCGAGGCAAAAAAAGGAAGAGCGTGTTCACTCGGCGTTCTGCTGGCGGTTCTCGTAGGCGCGTCGGCCTTCGCGGACGGCCGGGATGACGAGCCAGAACGTGAGTGCGCCGAGGACGGCGAACCAGAACGCGATGTCCTTGACCGCGATCAGCACGTCGGCGTACAGCCCGACGTCGTCCGGGTTCGGTGCGATCAGCTGCGTGTCCTCGAAGCCGGGGGTGTTGAACCACGACGCGATGGTGAACCAGATCATGCCGGCACCCATCAGGATCCCGAACCCCTTGATGAACTCATCAGCCATTGTGTTACACTTCTTCCTCGTTCTCTTTAGCGTTTCCCATTTCCGCAGCCTGAAACCGGGTCGAGAACGCATACACCGCCGCCGAGAGAACGATCAGTCCCACCCCGGCTAGCGCGAGAAGGGGGTTGACCTCTCCGAGATCGGCCGTTGCACGATCGGTCGCGACGTCGAGCAGGACGAACCCGCCGACCACGCCGAAGACGGCAAAGAGCGTCGAGAAGACGGTGACCGTCTTATAGATCCGCATCGGGACGAGCACCTCGCGGTCGTCGGTCGGTCGGTCGGGGGGTGAATCGGACATGAGAGAGAGATTATCGCGGCGGACGGAGCCGGTAGTACCGGCGGTTGAGCGAGTACATGTAGCCCTCGCGCATCGTCTTCAACGCCGCATAGGTGATGAAAAAGGCGATCACCGGCAGGAAGAACGCGAGGTTGAACAGTAGCTCGGTGGGGATGAAGCCGATCAGGTCCTGTAGCGGCAGCGCGGCGAGCGTGATCGCGAAGATGATCCCGCCGACGCCCAGCGCCGCCCAGAACGGCTCTTCGACGGGGCGTCGGGCGCTCCCCTTGTTCAGGAACGGGACGATCGCGATGAAGCTCACGACGACGATGTTCGCCATCACGCCGTAGACGCGGTCGCTCATCAGCTTCTCTCCACCGAGGATGGCGAGTTCGGGGTTGATCGGATCGAGGTGCAGCAGGCCAAAGGACCAGTAGAGGTACCAGTCGGGCAGGATCACTTCGGGGGTGGAACTCGGGTCCGCCGGCGAGGGCATGTGCGGCGGCAGCGCCGCGGCCACGAAGAACATCATGCCGAGGAAAAAGCACGTCAGCGCGAGGTTCCGGATGGTCTCGTGGGGCCACGTCGGGAACGCGAGCACGTCTCGCTCGACGTACGTCGACTCCTGGCGCAGGTCCTGGTCCTCGCGTCGCGAGCGCTCGAAGTACTCGTAGGTCAGTCTCGAGAGCCCCTGCGTACGCTCCTTTCGCTCGCGCCACGTCGGCGTCTCGTCGTCCGGCGGGACGGCCGGAACGCCGCCACCGTCCGCGCGTGGCTCGTCTTCGCCGCCGTCGGTCTCCGTCGTGTTTTCTTCGCTCATGGTCGATCAGTGTGGCTCCGCGATTCCCTGCATCCAGACGATGCCGATGTGCAGCGCGATCAGCGCCGTCACCACGAACGGCAGGATGAACACGTGCAGGATGTACATCCGCTGGAGGGTCGATGCGTCGAGGCTGAACCCGCCGAAGATCAGCTGGGCGATCCACTCGCCGATGAAGGGGATCGACAGCGCCATCTCGACGCCGATCTGGCCGGCCCAGTACGACAGCTGGCTCCATGGCAGCAGGTAGCCCGTGTAGCCAAAGACCATCGTCAGGCTGATCAGGACGATCCCGAGCAGCCAGTTGACCTCACGGGGCTCCTTGTACGCGCCCGTGAAGTAGACCCGCAGCATGTGCAGGAACACGGCCGCTGTCATGATCTGGGCGGACCACCGATGCAGGCTCCGCATGAAGTACCCGAAGTTCAGGTCCTGCATGATGAACACGACGTCGTCGTACGCGATCGTCGCCTCGGTCCCCTCGGCGGTCGAGGGGGCGTAGTAGAAGCCGAGGATCGCTCCCGTCACTGCGGCGACGATGTAGGCGATCGTCGAGAAGGCCCCCAGCGAGTACAGCGGGTACCAGTACCAGAACTTGTTGTCGAGGTTGTACTGCTCGGTGTGGCTCTTTGGCATCTGGAGGTTGACGCGGTAGTACATCGTCTCCAGCAGTTCGAGGTAGTCGACGATGCGAAACCGCTTGTCGAGCCACATCAGGGTCATCAGGTAGCCCTGCTCGATCGGCGAGAGCTCGCGCTCTCGCATCCAGCCGCGGTGGTCGTGTTCGTCCTTGCGTTCGAGGCTCATTGCCCCTCACCGCCGCCGTCTCCTTCGCCGCCGGTGTCACCTTCCGCTCCTTCGTCGCCCGCGGCTTCTTCACCTTCGGTTTCCTCTTCTTCTCCGCCGCCTCCTTCTTCACCTTCGGCCCCTTCTCCGCCGCCTTCTTCGTCCTCTCCTCCCGCTTCCTCACCTTCGGCCTCTTCTCCGCCGCCTTCTTCGCCCTCTTCCTCGCCGCCACCGCCCCCGCCTTCGGGCTCCTGTACGTCGTCCGGCTGGGGGAACGAGACGAACGTCTGTTCCAGGATCGAGAAGGGGTCGTAGAACGACTGGTGGCACTGACAGAACACCTGATCGCCGCGTCCGGCACGTTCTGCGGTCTCCGAGATCTTGAATCCCGGGATACAACAAAAGTGCGTACAGACGTTCAGGAACGCGAACACGCCCTCTTCGGTGGCTTCGGCGAGGAACTCGTCGTCCTCGGCGGCTTCTTCCATCCGCGCGCTGCGAATGACGACCGTTTCGAGG
>JAWARX010000086.1:0-8362 GCA_038893155.1 Halalkalicoccus sp. | reverse complement strand
GGGTGCGGGATACAGGAGGGCCCGGAGTGTGCATGGCTCTCACCCCGACCGGTCGAATCTATGTAGTTAAGTGCCGGGCGGATCGTTTCGTGAAACGAGAATGGCTCACTACGCTGGCGTCGATCTCGGGGCGACGAACGTCCGTGCGGCGATCGCGGACGACGGGGCCGAGATCGTCGCGGTCGCCCGCCGGGAGTCTCCACAGGGCCCGACCGGGATCGACGTCACCGAGGCCGTCCTGCGAACCCTCCGGGAGGCCTGCAACGAGGCGGGCGTCGAACCGCGCTCGATCGAGGCGGCCGGAATCGGCAGCTTCGGTCCCTTCGATCTCGCCGCAGGAACCATCGAGAGCCCCTCGAACCTTCCGGACACGGTCAAGACGATCCCGATCACCGGACCCGTCGAGAAACTGATCGACTCCGAGCGCGTCTACCTGCACAACGACACCAACGCGGGCGTGATCGGCGAGCGCTTTCACTCCGACAGGAACCCCGACGACATGGTCTATCTCACCATCTCGTCAGGAATTGGCGCGGGCGTCTGCGTCGACGGCAACGTTCTCACCGGGTGGGACGGCAACGCCGGCGAGGTCGGGCACATGACGATCGATCCCGAGGGGCTGCGGACCTGTGGCTGTGGCCGGGACGGCCACTGGGAGGCCTACTGCTCGGGCAACAACATCCCCGAGTACGCCCGCCTGCTGTATCGGGACGCGCAGGGAATGGACACCGCCATGCCGATCGCCGACCCCGATTTTTCCGCGGTCGACGTCTTCGAGAACGCCGCGAGCGACGAGTTCGCGGCCTACGTGATCGACCAGCTAGGCCACTGGAACGCGATGGGCGTCGCGAACATCGTCCACGCGTACGCTCCGCTCGTGATCTACGTCGGCGGCGCGGTCGCGATCAACAACCCGGAGCTCACCCTGGAGCCGGTCCGCGAGAAGTTAGAGGAGATGGTCTTCGTCAACATCCCCCAGATCGAACTGACGACGCTCGGCGACGACGTCGTTCTCCACGGCGCGATCGCGAGCGCGATGACTGGGGGCACTGGCGACCGGGCGCGAGTGCGGGGTTGAGCGTCTGCGCCGGGTCGAACCGCATCGTTCGTGTAAGTCCAACCCAAACCCTTTCGACTCCTCGCCGTCTACGATCGTCAATGAGTATCGACACCGGCGAGTCGGACGTCGCGGAGACCGAGGCGGCCCTCAGATCGAAGGTCGAGACGTGGCTCGTAAAACAGATGCCGATCATCCAGATGCACGGGGGAACCAGCGCCGTCCGGAAGGCCGAACCCGGCGGCGAGACCATCGTCGAACTCGGCGGGGGCTGTCGGGGCTGTGAGATCAGCGAGATCACGACGGGCAACATCGAGGCCGAACTATTGCAGTGGCCCGAGATCGAGGAGGTCACGGTTCGCGCGCCCGACGCCGGCGAGAGCTTCGGGATCGATCAGCCAGAAAGCATCATGGGCATCGACCGTTCGGAAGGCGGTCGGGGCTTCTGAACGCGTCGTGCACGATAGTATTCTACAGCAGCGTTCAATATATTGAAATAGGTTCGGGCTGTAGTCATGAGTATGGGCACGGAGCACGCCGAGAAGCTAGAACGGATCCGTGAGGTGGCGCTGACGACGGGCGAGCCGAGAAACGCCGGCGAGATCGCGCAGGTGGCGGGCGTCTCGCGGAACACGGCGGCGAAGTACCTCTCGCAGCTCGTCCGGGACGACGTGCTCGTCGCCGAGACACAGGGTCGAGAGACGACGTATCGACCTGACCCGGTCACGCAGTACTTCAGCCGGCTCCGTGAGCTCACGTCGGAGCACTCGAAGGAGGAACTCACCGACGAGCTGAGTGCGATCAGAGCGGACATCGAGTCCTTCGAGTCCGAGTACGGCGTCGAGCGCCCCGACGAACTCCGTGCGACTATCGGCGAGGTACGCTCGGGGGCGGAGCGCGCTCGCCGTCGACGGGACGCCGACGACTGGGAGTACTTCGAGCACCAGCGCAAACTCCTCCAGCAGGCCCTCCGGCTCTACGACGGAGTCGAGCAGTCGCGCCGGGGCCGGGCCTGATGGGCGACGAGCACCGTGCGGGACCGGCTCCGGGGAGCGCGACACATCTCCATCGCTTCGAGATTCACAAGCGGTTTTCGGCCCGGTTGCAACGAACCGCGGGGATCAGTGAGGTTCGATCCGAACCGAGCGCGTTTCGCCCGACGAAGCTCCGGGCGTCGATCGACGGAACCGAGTTCGGGGTCGATTGTCCCGAGGGACGACTCGAAGTCGAGTGGCGTCCGCGAACCGGGAGCGAAGATCAGTTTCGTGTCCAGTTCACGCCGGCGGACGAACCGTGGTCGTGTGGCTGGCATCAGGACGAAACGCACCCGGAGCTTGGCACCTGTCACTTCCAGGTCGACTATCCCGACCGGAAGGACTCCGAGCGAGCCGGGTTCGAGTTCGACGACGAGTTGCCGATGGCGGTTCTGGAAACGTGTCTCGACGCGCTCCGAGAGCACGGCTCGAAGCTGGAGACGATCCTCGGTAGAGTTAGCACGTAGCGGTTAGATCGGATCGCAAAGGACGTCTACCGACCCAGTTTGTCCCGGTTGATCGAGACGCCCGTCGGCGCGACGATGATCTGGTCGTCGCCCTTCTGGACGATGTCGCCGTTTACTTCGTTTGCGACCTGTCGGAGCTCGTCGATGATGTGTTCGACCGTGCTGTCGCTCGTTCGCAGCCGGACGATGTCGGCGATGACGAGGTCGCCGTCGTAGATGGCGTCCTTGATGGCGATGAGATCGCGCTGGCCGTCGATCTCCGCGATGTGGATCTGCGTGCCCGCCTCCTCGGTGGCAGCGGCGATGTCGCCGACGTCGATCTCCACGTAGTCCTCGACGCTCCGGCCTCGGGCCCGGCGCTGGGTGCTCTGTTCGCCGAGCAGCTTGTCCATAAACCCCATAGGCGAGGGTCCGCCCGTATCCGTATAGTTCTTGCGTCACGGCGTCTCGACCATCGGAGTTTTGCTCTCCCCGTCGGTAGCGTCCGTCATGACGTTCAGCATCTGCGTTCGGGAGCGATACGAGGACGGGCAGGGAACCGAACGGCACCGCTTCGGCGTCGCGGTCACGACTCGCCTGCCGGGCGTCGGAACGCTGTGTCCCTTCGCGAGCGAGCACGGCGCGGTCGCGACCCAGAGTCTGGTCAACGTCGATCTCGGCCGGCGGGGAATCGAGTATCTCGACGACGGACTGGCCGTCGAGGACGCCTTACCGGCGCTTTTGAACGCCGACGACGGCGCCGAGAACCGCCAGCTCCACGGCGTCGGCCGCGACGGTACCTTCACCTTCTCGGGAAGCGAGTGCAGGGAGTGGTTCGGCGACCGCGCGGGCGAGAACTACACCGTCGCGGGCAACCTGCTGACGGGCGAGGCGGTGATCGATGCGGTCGCTGAGGAGTACGAGGCCGATCGAGAGTGCGATCGACCGCTTGCGTCGCGGCTGATCGACGCGCTCGCGGCGGGCCACGCCGAAGGCGGCGACAAGCGCGAGGAGCTGCCGATCCAGAGCGCGGCCCTCCTCGTGAAATCGAGCGAGGAGCACGCGATGACGCGGCTCTATAACGACCTGCGGGTCGACGCGACCGAGACGCCGATCGCGGACCTGCGCGAGACGTACGAGCTGGCCCGTCAGGGCTACGAGGACGCCGCGGCGAAGTACGAGGAGGCGTACGAGGGCGATTCGATGGAGAACGTCGAGAACGACGACGGGTGAGGCGGTCGGGCGATCGGTCGACCGATCAGACCGAGAAGGTGTAGAGGTCGTCGCCGACGTGGTGGATCGACTCGATCACTTTGCCCGAGTCGCCGACCATCTCGGCTCCGTCGGTCTTCGCCCGCCCGATCGCGAGGACCTTTCCGTGGGACTCCTCGGCGATTGCGACGAGATCGCCGGCCTCGATCCCTTCGTCGGCCTCGACGATCCCCGGGCGCATCACGTCCGCGCCGTCCGAGACGAACGAGATCGCGCCCGTATCGACGGTGACGACCCCTCGGTGGGGGGAGTGGGCGTTCGCGCCCCGGACGGTGAGGAAGGGTTCGTCCTCGTAGTAACAGGCGTCGGGATCGCCGTCGACGAGCACGAGGTCGAAGGGGCTGTCTGCGAGTTCGACGAGTTCGTAGGCGTCGCCGTCGAGCGAGACGCCGAGCGCGGCGTCGAGACCGGTTTCGAGGTCGCGCACCTCGTCGTTTCGGAGGTGGTGTCGGGATCTGACCTGCATGCCCGAGTCCAGTTTCGGATCGTGTATAAACTATCCGTTCGGCGCGAAAAGGGCTAAGTGAGTGTGCGCCGTCTACACCGGTATGTGGGGCCCCCGCAGACAGGGCCAACGGACGGTCACGTGTATCGCCTGTGGGCGCGCCGTTGGTCGGTCCGACGCGCGCGAGTACGACAAGTACGGCGACCGCTGGGACCGTACCGGAAAGGAGTTCGAACACCTCTGTAAGAGCTGTTATCGCGAGCTGTGTCACCAGCCCCGCGAGGAACTCGAGGGACTGCTCGTCGAGATCGACGCCGGAACCCACCCACAGGAGGAGTTCCTCTCGTGGTACTGTGCGCTCGTCGAGGAGCGGTACGGGCCGCTCTCCGAGCGCGAACGCTGACTCGACCGACAGTATAACTTCCTTTCACCCGTAGGGCCGGCCATGACCACGGAGGCGATTCGATGAGCGATGCCCAGTCGGAAGCCGGCACCGTCGAGGGTCAGGGCCCCGTCGAGATCGACGAGGAACTGGCACGTCACCTCGAAAACAAACGCGAGGAGCTGTTCGAGAAGTTCGAGATCCCCGACGAGTTCCCCCCCGAGGTGATCGAGGAGGCGGAAACCCGAACCGAGGACATCGAAAGCGAGATCGCCGAGGAGGTCGACGAACGCGCGGATCTGCGCGATCTCACCACGTGGACGACCGACCCGATCGACGCACAGGACTTCGACGACGCCATCTCGATCGAGGAGCGCGAGGAGGAGTTCGTCCTGTGGGTCCACATCGCGGACGTGACCCACTACGTCACCCCCGATACCTCGATGTGGTCTTCTGCTGTGGAGCGAGCCAACACGGTCTACCTGCCCGCCTACACGGTTCACATGCTGCCGCCGACGCTGGCCGAGACGGTCTGCTCGCTGGTTCCCAACGAGGACCGCCTGGCCCACACCGTCGAGATGCACCTCGACAAGGAGACCCTGTCGTACGAGGAGATCGAGATCTACAAGTCGGTGATCGAGTCGGACGAGCGGCTGACCTACGCGCAGGCCGAAGCGCGCCTCGAAGAACCGGACGCGCCGCTGCACGAGGAGTGCGTGCTGGTCCACGAACTCGCGGATCGAATGCACGAACAGCGCAAAGAGGACGGCTCGCTCGTGCTCAACCCGGCGCGCGATCGCGCCCACACCATCATCGAGGAGTGCATGCTGAAGGCGAACAAGGCGGTCACTCACGAGCTGATGTGGGGCCGCGGGGTCGAGGCGATGTACCGCGTCCACCCCCAGCCGAGTCCCGACGAGTGGGACAAGGCGCTCCAGGAGATCCAGGACCTCGACGGCGTCTCGATCCCCGGCGAGGCGTGGGACGACCCCAGAAAGGCGGTCAACGCCACTTTGGAAGAGGCACCCCGACGCCAGCTGGGCAAGATCCAGTGGGCGGTGATGAAGGTGATGCCCCGCGCCCAGTACATGAACGACCCGTTCGGGGGCCACCACGCGCTCAACTTCGAGATCTACGGCCACTTCACCAGTCCCATTCGCCGCCTCTCGGACCTGATCAACCACTGGATCGTCCACACGAACGACGTCCCCGAGGATCTCGTGGCGCTCTGTGACCGGGCATCCGAGCGTCAGAAGGCCGCAGAACAGTGCGAACGCGAGTACAAGAAGTTCCTCGAAGAGGTCGGGCTCGATCCCAACGCGGTGAACAACCGCGGAATCGAAGTAATCGAGTCCGAATAGGGCTCGATTGCCAGCGAAACGCGGTTTCGCGCTGTCGTCGAATCCGAGTAGGATTCGACTGCCAGAGAGACGAGCGTAAGCGAGTCTCTCGCGGTCGTCGACGAGGCGTAGCCGGTCCGGTCGACCGAGCGATTGACGGGGGTGGTGTCCGAACCGAAACGCAATGCCGGTCACGCCAACCCGGGTCGCCCTCGTCGTCGCGCTCCTGGCCGCCCTCGTCGCCGCGTGGTACGCCGACGGCCGCGGGCGATGGCGCGCGGCCGCCGCCGATCGGCTGCTCTACGGCGTCCCGTGGGGAACCGCGGTCACCGTCTCGATCCTCGTCGCGTTCTACCTGGTGGTCCAGGGCGGTCTCTATTACTGGAACGACCCCGTAGCGATCGCGTTCGTCACCTGGTCGTACTTCTACCCGACGGGACTGCTCACCGCGGGAATCGCACACGCGGGTCCCGCTCACCTCCTCTCGAACGTGACCGGGACGGTCGTCTTCGGGGCGATCGCCGAGTACGTCTGGGGGCACTATCCATCCTCGCGGGACGCCGGGGAGCGGGATCCGTCGGCCGAGACCCGGACGCTACGGGTCGACGGCGGGCGGCGCGGGCTCCTGTCGCGCCCGTGGCTCCGTGCTGTCGTGGCGTTCCCGGCGGCCCTGTTCGGGGCCGCGTTCCTCACGGCCGTCTTCTCGCTCGGGCCCGGACTGGGCTTTTCGGGCGCCGTCTTCGCCCTCGTCGGCTTCGCGCTCGTTTCCCGGCCGCTCGCGACCGTCGTCGGCGTCACGGTCGCCGCGACCCTGTCGCTTCTGGGCGACGCGCTCGCTCGACCCGTCGTCCGTGAGACCGTCGAGGTCGGTCCGCCGGTGCCGCCCGAGTGGGCCGGGATCGGGTTTCACGCACACCTGCTGGGCTTCCTGCTCGGGGCGCTGGTCGCGGCCGCGCTGCTGTCGCGCCGTCGCCGCCGCCCGTCGTTCGCGGCGATCGCCTTCGGCGTGCTCGTCGTCGGATCGACCCAGGCGCTGTGGCTGCTCGTCTGGTCGACCGGTGTCGACGAGCACGCCCTCTACCAGGGGATCGGCGTGACGATGGTGCTCACACTGGCGCTGGTGATCGCGGAGGCCGTCGCGGGAAGCGACCGCGGTCTGCCACGACCGCTCGGGCGCTTCGACCGGGTACCGTCCAGACGCACGCTGGCCATCGCCTGGCTCGGGGCAGTCGCCATCGGGCTCCTCGCTGGCCTCGTCGGCGTGTTCGTCGTCGGCGAGGCGGTCGCGCTGTCCGCCGGCCTCCTGGTGGTCCTCGCGGCGGTGCTCGCCGTCCCCGGGCTCGTGTCGGTGGTGCCCGACCGCGTCTTCCCGACGCCGACCACGCGGCGACACGCTGCCGTCACCTGTCTCGTCGTGGTCACGTTCCTCCTCGCGATGGTGAGCGTTCCGGTCGGGTTGACCGCCGTCGGGGAGGACGCGATGCCGGAGGCGGGCGCGGTGACGGCCGGCGACTACGCGGTGACCTACGAGGAAGACGCGACCAGCGGCCGGGAGTCGACAGTCGACGTCGGCGACGAGGAGGCGCTCGTGGGCGACGACGTGAGCGGCGTCATCGTCGTCAGCGACGAGCGGGAGCTCTGGACCGTCGCGGTGAGCGAGGCGATCCTCGCGTTCGAGGGGGAAGAGACCGTCACGGTGGGCGGTGTCGGCTGGCGCGAAACGATCCACGTCGAGCGTACCGGCTGGGAGGTCCTCGGCGACGACACCGCCTACGCGGTCGATCTCTCGCCCGAGGACGACGAGACGACCCGGGCGTTCACGTCCGATCCGGTCGAGGCGAACGCGGAGATAGACGGTCGCACAGTCGCGGTGGTTCCGACCGACGACGAGTTCGACCTCGCGGTGAGGGCCGACGGCGAGACCGTGGGGACGGCGCCGATCCCCGAGGTCGGCGGGTCGACGAACGTCGGCGCTCTCTCGTTTACGACCGTCGAGGACGGCGATACGGTCCGTGTCCTCGCGGAGGCCGACGACGTTCGGATCGCGATCGCCGAACGAGAGACCTACCCGTAGCGCGCCCCGACCGAAGACTGTGGGCCGGACGGCTCCGGAACCGTCAGCCAGGTCGGCGTAGCCGAGGCTGTCCGTCATCGAAACGTGCTTCGAAAAACCCGCCTCCGAACGGAACGTCCGAAGAACGACGACGTTCAGTAGTGGCGTTCGCTACCGGTGACTTTCTTCGCGGCCCATTTCTTCGCGTCCTGTGCGAGCAGCTTGTAGTTCTCTGCTTTACTCATACACGAGTTAATACTCGACCGGGGCATAAAAGTCTCACGGCTCGTTGACACGTTGTGAGCGATTGTCACATCTATACTATCGTTGAGA
>JAWARX010000085.1:0-8421 GCA_038893155.1 Halalkalicoccus sp. | reverse complement strand
CGCGGTCGAGTACCGGCTCGAGGACAGCGAGGCGGTCGCCTGTATCGTCGACGGCTCGAACGTCGAGGCGGTTCGGGAGGCGCGCGACGGGCTTCCCGGGATCGAGACGGTTCTCACGGTCGATGCGGAGCCGGCCGGTGACGAACGCGACCTGTGGGAGGCGATCGAGGGGCGCTCCCCGACGTTCGAGACGGTCGAGACCGCTGCGGAGGACGACGCGATCGTCATCTACACCAGCGGAACGACCGGCGAACCGAAGGGAGTGCGCCACGCCCATCGCGTCCTGTTGGGACACCTTCCGCTCTTCGTGACGACGTTCTGTAACATGGCGATCGACGAGGACGAACGTCGGGAGCCACGGCCACCGCTCGCGGAGAACCCGCACGGCGGCGAATCCATCGACGGCACAGCCGGCGTAATCGTACACCAGTCCATCGGGCGGGATCAGCGACGACGCGTGGGCGGATCCCGGCTTCGCGAGCGAGATCGAGAGATCCGGACTCGCCCGTTCGAGCGACGCTCGCATCGCTTCTGCCGACGGATCCGTCGAGAGATACAACAGGTGCATCGGCTGTCGGAGGGTCGTATCACTTGATAGTACGAATATGTTTTGTTTCCGAGTGCTAGGTGGCCGGCCACGCCGACCGATTCGGGCGGTCACGCGGGGCACCCGTCCGAATCGGAAACGTCACTACTTAAAGAAAACACGTGCTTTTTATTAAAGTGCATCTCCGTTGGGAGACAATGAGCGAACGACCGACGGCGATCTCGGTTCTGTGTGTGGACGACGAGGTACACAGCGCCGAGCTGACCGCAACCCGTCTGGAACGGATCGACGAGCGCTTCGCCGTCGAGACGGCGACGGACGCGCGGGAAGGATTCGAGTACCTCGAAACGAATCCGGTCGACTGCGTCGTGAGCGACTACAAAATGCCCGACGTCGACGGGCTGACCTTCTTCGAGATGGTACGCGAGGAGCATCCCCGGCTCCCGTTTATTCTGTTCACTGGCCGGGGATCGAAGTCGGTCGCCGACCACGCGCGCGCTCGTGGCGTGACCGATTACCTCGAAAAGGACGCCGACGAGCGCTACGAGTCGCTGGCCGAGCAGATCCGAAACGCCGTCGAGAAGCGCCAGCGGCGGACCGACGGCGGCCCGGAGCAGCTCGGATCCCGATGAGGTCAGCGAAGCGCCTCCTCGTCGTCCGCCTCGATGAGCTTCGAGATGCCGCGCCGGAGGCGCTGTGAGAGTGCGCTATCGCTGATCTCCAGCTCCTCGGCGAGTTCGGCCTGATTGATGCGACGCGGAACCTGAAAGTAGCCGCGTCGGTACGCCGTCTGGAGCGTCTCGCGCTGGAGCGACGATAGCGGGGCGGGCCCCTCGTCGTCCGGGCGGTAGATACGGCGCAACGTGACCGGAGTCCCCCTGTCGGTCAGCGCCATATTGAACGCCGAGAGGTCCTCGTGGGTGTCGAACCGGAGCCGGAAGTCCCACGAGTCGGCAGTTCCCCGGGCGTCGAGGACGGTGGCACCCGTGTTGAGCAGCGCCTCGGTGAGACCGCTCGACCCCGGCGACCAGTGGACGTCGAACAGCGCTCTCTCGTCCGTCGTCGTCAGTACGTCGACCGACCGCACCTGCGGGCTGCGCTCCAGTTCCGATTCGATGCTCGCGATGTCGTCTCCGTCGACCCAGAACAGCGGCATGATCGTCTCTTGAAACGGGACGACCCGTTCGAGCTCGACGGTGGCCTCGGGGAACGCCCGCATGACACGCCCGAGCAAGAACGTCGTCGAGGGGAGGGTGAGTTCGGCAACGAGGGTCATGGATCGGGACACTGGTGAAGCCGATGCGATGTCTCGCGCGCTCGATAAAAAGCTACTCGATAGGGCTTCGACCTCGAAGGTCCGTTCGGGCACACGCACCGATCAGTTCCCTCGACCTCGAACCACGCGCGGTGGAGAGCCGTCTCCGAGATTGAAGGCAACCGTTCTCCACCATCACGTGTTTCTATTTTCTGACTGGTATGGCCGATGGTAAGATTTCGGGGACGGAAGAATCGAGAGACGACTCGTGTACCGTTGTTTCCGACATCGACTGGACACGAAACAAACAGGTCAGTTTCGGTGGGTATCCGGCAGTCGGGCCTCGGCGGTACGGGAGCGAGGGATGAGCGGTGTCTGTGGGGCTTGCGGTGCCGATTCGCTCGCCGACCGGCGAGTGGTCGAGCACGTCTGTGGGCAGATGGACGCCCGTTCGGCGTTCGACGACCGCTGTCCGAAGTGCAGCGGTCCGACCGACCCCGAGACGTTCGAGACGATCGAGACGATCGCCCGATGTGGCGACTGTGGCCACTGGCAGGCCCCGCCCACGAGCGAGGGGAGCTCACAACCGGTCGACATCGTCTTTCCCGAACTTCCGACGCTCGGCCGGTCGTTGACGTGGCTTCCCGCGCGGCTAGTTCCGACCTCCGAGCGCAAACGGCAACTGCTCTCGTCGGCCATCGTTGTGGTGGTGCTGCTGGCGGGCGTCGCGGGTGCGCTCGCGGCGTCCCCCCTGCTAGAGGAAACGCCGGCCGCGGCGGACGCTCCCGACCCGGGCTGGGAGGAGTACGACTCGATCGTGATCTTCAGAAACGACGACGTCCAGCCGTGGTACGAGACCGAAACCATGCGGGCGGTCGACGGAGTGTTCATCGAAGAGGGCGTGCCGGTCACCGTCGGGGTGATCCCGAACCCGGGTGGGGACCTGCCGCTGACCGAGGACGAAGCGACCTGTGAGTACCTCGGATCGTTACAGGAGGACCATCCCGGACAGTTCGAGATGGCGCTGCACGGGTACACGCACCTGCCCGAGACGGACTTCTACGGCGGCAGTGAGTTCGGCGGTCAGCCCTACGAGGAGCAGATCGATCGGATCGCCGACGGCGACCGGATCTTGCGCGAGTGTGTCGAGCCCTCGAGCACGTTCATCCCGCCGATGAACACCTACGACGACGACACGGTTCGGGCCGTCGAAAACGGCAGCTACACGACGATCTCGGGTGGGACGTGGTTCACCGACCGGCACTACGACCGGGCCGGTGCGGGCGACGATCCGGCGTACTTCGAGACCGGCGAGGTCCGCCACGTCCCCGAGACCCACGCGTTCGAGGACTGGGGCGCTCACGACGGCGGCGAAGTTCCACTCAAGGACACCGAGACGCTGACGGACGAGTTCGACGGGGTCCACGCCGAAAACGGGGTGTACGTCCAGATGCTCCACTATCAGTATTTCACGACCGAGGAACGCCTCGATCGGCTCCGAGAGCTGATTCGACACATGAAAGCGACCGGCGGGGTCGGCTTTATGACCGTCGAGCAGTTCTCCAGCGGCCTCGAAAACGGCGCGGTCGAACGGACCGACGACGGCTGGCGCGTCCTCGAACCCATCGCCTGGACCGCCACGCAAGACGAACCGACCGAGCGCGAACGAGTCAGTTCCGACGCGAAAGACGAGCCAATCGAGGTCGAGAGATGAAACACCCGCCCGATTCGTTCGGGGATCTCCGGCGAGCGCTCGGGAGCGTCGACTGGCGGGCGATCGTGCTGTTCGTCTCGGCGCTGATCCCGTTCTGGCTGCTGATCGGCGTCATGAACGACGGGACGGTCTATGCGATCGCCCTGTTGGCGGCGATCCTCGTGATCTACATCGGCTGGTCGTACTACGTCGTCGAGTACTACCCGCGCTACCGACACCTGTTCGCGTCGCGTGCGCTCGTCGCGGTGCTGGTCGGTTACGCGGTTGCGATCGTCGCTCTCGGGTGGGTCGGGCTCTCGGTGCTCGCGTTCGTCCACCTGCTCGCGATCGCGCTGATCTTCTTTTATTACTGGTTCATCGCGCTCGTGGCGGTCTATCACGACCTGATCGGCCACGCGGCTTCGGAGTCCCCCGAAGAGTACCCCTCGATCAGCGTCCTCGTGCCCGCGTACAACGAGGAGGGGTACGTCGGGCGGACGATCCAGTCGCTGTTGAACGCCGAGTATCCCCGCGAACGCTTCGAGATCGTCGTCGTCGACGACGGCAGCACCGACGACACGCTCGCCGAAGCCCGCGCGTTCGCGTCCGACGTGGTGACCGTCGTCTCGAAGAAAAACGGCGGGAAGTACTCCGCGCTGAACTACGGGCTGCTGTTCGCCGAGAGCGACGTCATCGTTACGGTCGACGCCGACAGCATCGTGAGCGAGGACGCGCTGAGGCGAATCGTCGCCCCGTTCGAGCGACGCGACGACGTCGGCGCGGTCGCGAGCAACGTCACGATCTGGAATCGCGATTCGCTCGTGACGCGCTGTCAGCAGCTCGAATACTCGATCGGGGTGAACATCTACCGTCGGATGCTCGATTACTTCGGGATCGTACTGGTGGTACCGGGCTGTCTCGGAGCCTACCGCCGGGAGGCTCTAGAGGAGGTGTTCGCGTACGACCCCGAGACGTTGACCGAGGATTTCGACGTGACGGTCAAAGTACTCAAATCCGGTCGCCGAGTCACCGTCAGCGACGCGCGCGTGTACACCGAAGCGCCCGGAACGTGGCGGGACCTCTACAACCAGCGCCTGCGGTGGTATCGAGGGAACTACATGACGATCTTCAAACACTGGGACGTCGTGACCGATCCCTCCTACGGGCTGCTCCACCGGCTTGCGATACCGTTCCGGCTGGTCGAGATGTTCTTCCTCCCGATCGCAAGCTGGATCGTACTGGGGTATATCGTCTGGCTGCTCGCGACCGGTTTCGTCACGCAGGTCCTCGCGCTGTTGCTGTTCTTTACGAGCATCGTCTTTCTGATCGCCGCGCTCGGCGTCCAGATCGAGGGCGAAGACTGGAGTCTGCTCGTCTACTCCCCGCTGTTGGTCGTCGGCTACAAGCAGTTTCACGACGCGCTCAACCTCAAGTGCCTGTTCGACGTGCTACGAAAGCGCGAACTCTCGTGGACGAACGCGGCGAGAATCGAACAGAGTGTCGAACGTGCGAACGCCAGCCAGCACCTCCGGGAGCAGTCCTGAGCGTCAGTCATCGAACCGCCCCGGGAGACGCGATCCGGACGATCCCCCGAATGGAGGCGTCCGCGGACCGAGACGGCGTGTATAGGACCCGATGCGGACATCCAAACCCTGATTATCCGAGGGGTGACAGTGGACGGTATGAACGTTGCAGTCGTCGGCAGCGGCTACGTCGGGACGACGATCGCCGCCTGTTTCGCCGATCTGGGCCACGAGGTAACGGCCGTCGACATCGACGAGGAGATCGTGGAACGACTCAATCGCGGGGAAGCGTCGATTCACGAACCCGGACTCGACGAACTGCTCGAAGCGCACGTCGGCGAGCGCCTCCGGGCGAGTACCGACTACGGGGCGATCCGTGCGTGTGAGGTGATCTTCCTCGCCCTGCCGACGCCCTCCCGCGAGGACGGGTCGATCGACGCCTCGATCATCGAGGCCGGTGCGCGCTCGGTGGGCGAGGCGCTGTCGGACACCGACCGCGAGCACCTCGTGGTCGTAAAGAGCACGGTGGTTCCGGGCACGACCGAAGAGGCGCTGATCCCGGCGATCGAGGCGGGCTCCGGAGAGCGCGTTGGCGAGCGCATCCGCGTGGGAATGAACCCCGAGTTCCTCCGGGAAGGATCGGCGGTGACGGACTTCCTCGAGCCCGACAAGGTGGTACTGGGTGCAAACGACGACTGGAGCCGCGAGCGCTTAGAGGGCGTGTTCGCGCCGCTGTTCGAGCGGGCCGATCCGGCGATCGTCGAAGCGACGGTGAGAGAGGCGGAGATGATCAAGTACGCCAACAACGCGTTTCTGGCCGCGAAGATCAGCCTGATCAACGAGATCGGGAACGTCTGCAAGGAGTTCGGGGTCGACGCCTACCGCGTGGCCGACGCGATCGGGCTGGACGACCGGATCGAAGCGCGGTTCCTCCGCTCGGGCGTTGGGTGGGGCGGCTCGTGTTTCCCCAAGGACGTCGACGCGCTGCGGGCCGCCGCCCGCGAAGCCGGCTACGAGCCCGAACTGCTCGATTCGGTCGTCGCGGTCAACGATCGCCAGCCCGGACGCATGCTCGATCTGCTCGAAGGACACGTCGACCTCGACGGCGCACGGATCGCCGTCCTCGGACTGGCGTTCAAGCCCGGCACCGACGACGTGCGCAACTCGCGGGCGATCCCCGCGATCGAGGGGCTCGAAGAGCGGGGTGCGACGGTCGTCGGCTACGACCCGGTCGCGCGCGAGACCATGCGCGAACGGTTCCCCGACGTCGAGTACGCCGAGTCGGCGCGGGCGGCGCTCTCGGGGGCCGACGGCGCGCTCGTGATGACCGACTGGGACGAGTTCGGCGCGCTCGATGCGGAGTTCGACGCGATGAACACGCCGGTGGTGGTCGACGGGCGGCGGATCGTCGAGCCCCGCGACGGGATCACCTACGAGGGGCTGACGTGGTGAGGGGGAACTTATAAATATGCGTAGAATTGCAAGTGAAACGCTCATCGGCACTGCGATCGTAGGCCGAACCGGTGGTCGACCCTGACATACATCTGTACCGACTGTGGGTGGCGCTCGGAGGACGGCGACGAGACGAGACCACCGGCGAAGCGGGCGATCGACCACCACATCCGGTTCGGCCACCACGTGAAACGGGTGGGTGAAACCGCCCCGCTCCGGGCGCGCGGGTCGCGATTCCAGTGAGATAATCGGAGCCATCCGGGCGGTTCGCCTCGTGACGGCCGGGATCGTGGTTCGGGTTCCCAACGGGAGAGAGACGAGCTCCACCGATACCCCCAGATCGGACTCGCGGTGGTACCCTATATCCGTCTCGACACACTACGCGAAGATATGGCTACGATCGCGGAAATCCGCATTCCGGCCGACGAGTTCGCACTCGCCTCCACCCTCGATTCGCTCGACGAGGTGAACTTCGAGATCGAACGGATCGTCGCCCACGATCCCGACCACATCATGCCGTACATCTGGGCGACCGGCGCGGAGAAAGCCGAGTTGAAAGCGGCCCTCGAGGAGGACCCGAGCGTCGACCGGGTCGAGGTGATCGCCGAGCCGGGCGAGGAGGCGCTCTATCAGATGGACTGGATCGATTCGATCGAGACGCTCGTCCACATCCTCGTCGAAGAGGAGGGGACGATCCTCGCCGCCGAAGGCCGTCAGGACGGCTGGTTCCTGCGCATCCTCTTTCCCGATCGGAAGGCGCTTTCGCGCACCTACGACTTCTGTGAGGACAACGACCTCTCGCTCGACGTCCAGCGCATCTACAACGTCGACGAGGGAAAACAGGGGCGTTTCGGCCTGACCGACGAGCAGGAAGAGACGATCGCGGCGGCCTACGAGCACGGCTACTACGACGTCCCACGCGAGGTCTCGTTGTCGGATTTCGCCGCCGAACTCGACATCTCCCACCAAGCGCTGTCCGAACGCCTGCGCCGCGGGCACAAACGGCTCGTCGAGAACACCGTCATCGTCGGGCGGGGCGGCAACGAGGGCGACGACGACAGGGGGATGTGAGCGGTCAGGACGCCGCGTGCGTCGCCTGTGCGATCCCGAACGGTTCCGCCGTCGAATCGTCGGCGATGATCTGCCCGTCCGAGAGCACCAGCGCGGTCAGTTCGCCGTCGCCGTCGTCGGCCTTCTGGACCGCGATCGAGATCGCCTCCACGTCCTCGTCGATCTCGATCGTCTGGAGTCCCGACTCCTCGAACGAGCTGGTTCGCCGCTCCGTCGAGTACGCGAGCACCCACGCCTCCTCGTAGTCCACCTGCGCGTAGATCGTCCCGCCCAGACCCGACTCGTCCTCGGTCTGCCCTCCGTCCTCGGTGTCGTCGGCTTCCGCCGCTGGCGTCGAATCGGTTTCCTCGCTTCCCGCCGGCCCTTCGCTCTCGTCTTCGGGTTCGTCCCCGTCCGCGTCGGTCTCCGCTTCGTCCGCCGGCGGGTCGCTCTCTTCGGTGTCGTCGGCCTCCCCCTCTTCGGTTTCGGTGTCGACGCCCTCGGTCGCGTCTTCCTCGGTTCCCGCGTCTTCGAGCGCCTCCTCGACGGCCGCCCGCGTCATCGCTTCGAGTTCGCCGCGGTCGATCTCGTCGGTAGCGTCGTCCACGTCCTCGCCGTCGTCTTCGGCGGGCTCGTCCTCGGGTGGCTCGTCCTCGGCCGGTGCTTCCTCCCGTGTCTCTCCGCCGTCGGTGGCGTCCGTACAGCCGGCGAACACGAGCGCGAGGGCGAGCCCTGACCCTTTGAGGTACTTCCTTCGTTGCATCGTGGGCGTGTCATCTGCCGCCTATACAATTACTATGCAGAGGAAACAGATGGTAAGGACAGCCTACCGCTCGCGTTCGGCCGTACTTTAACCTATCTGGACTGTTATCAGTAGAATGTACGTACCCGTGTATTTTTG
>JAWARX010000084.1:0-4353 GCA_038893155.1 Halalkalicoccus sp. | reverse complement strand
CCCACTGCGGGTATGGAGCCGCGTGCCCGCGACGTGATGACGAGCCCGGTCGAGACCGCCCACCCGGACGACGAGGTCGGCGACGTGTTAGAACGACTCGCGAAGGCCGAGTTCAACGGCTTTCCGATCGTCGAGGACGGGGCGCTCGTCGGGATCGTCACGCAGGGCGATCTCGTACGGCTCTTTCGAAAGAAAGATCGCGTCGTCTGGATCCCGATCGGCGTGCCGCCCTTCAGCGAGACGCTCCCCTAGGCGATCGACTTCTCGCTCGACGAGATCGATCTGGGGATCGACTTCGTGAAGAACGCCCGCAAGAAGGTCCGCGAGATCATGACGACGGACGTGGTGACGGTCGAGAGCGAGGCGCCGATCGAGGAGGTGCTCGCGATCCTCGCGGGCGAAGAACGGGACATCAACCGCGTGCCGGTGCTCGAAAACGATCGGTTAGTCGGGATCATCACCCGCGAGGACCTGCTTCGCGCGCTCGCCGGCGAACTCGTCTAGAGCGCAAGGTTCTCTACGCTCGGTAACGAACTCCCGACCCGGTGAGAGACGGATGATCGAGCTTTGGGGGACGACCGTGACGTGGGGAACGATAGTGCTCGCGCTCGCGATCGCCTCGGTCGCGGTCTGGGCCGTGACACGACACGCGCGGGTGCTTTTCGCCGGCGCGCTCGCGATCCTCGCGGTCCACGCGGTCGCCTACTGGACCGACGTACTGGAACTCGGGGCGCTCGCGAGCGCGCGCGCCATGCTAGCGGAGGCTGCGATCGCCGGCTTCCTGTACGCTGCGGGCGCGCTCGATACCGCCTTCGCGATGGCACGCAGTGGGCTGGCGTGGCTCTACGAGTCGCTCGCGGAGACCGGCGTGCCGGGCGCGGAGGGATCGGCGCTCGAATTCCTCGCCGTCCTTCTCGTGGTCGTCGCCGCGAGCGCGGCCGT
This sequence comes from Halalkalicoccus sp., assembly GCA_038893155.1. Taxonomy (GTDB): domain Archaea; phylum Halobacteriota; class Halobacteria; order Halobacteriales; family Halalkalicoccaceae; genus Halalkalicoccus. Next base: position 3,411 of record JAWARX010000084.1, on the reverse strand, counting down.
TTCGGCCGTGCTGATCGGGATCCGCCGCTGGGCCGGCGACTCGCCGCTCGGCGGGCTGCTCGCCTCGATGGGCGTCGTCTTCGGGGCGCTCGGGGTCCTCTGGACGTGGTTTCCCGTCGCGGTGGCCGATCTGAACGCACTCTACGTCGTGTTGCTGGTCTGTGCGATCGCCGCCGGTTACGCGCTCAGCGCCACCCTCGCGGGGGCGTCGCTCGGAGAGCAGGTCGGAAGCCCGCGCACCGGTCGGTAGCGGGCTCGTTATGCGTGTAGGGCTCCTCTGGCAGGTATGACGAACTGGCCGGATCCCGAGGGCGGCGAGCGGGTCGCCGCCGACCGCGACGAGATCGTTCGCGCCGTGAAATCCCACGCCGGGCAGGTCGCCTACCAGCTCGCCAGGCTACAGGGCGGCGACTACGGACAGCGCGACTTTTCGACCCCCGACGGCGAGTGGACGCTCAAGTACGAGGCCGGGGAGGTCCAGTACCTCCGATTCGACCCCTCGAAGTCGGGCTCTGCGGTCTACGTCGTCTCGACGAAACAGCCGCCCGAACCCGAGGCGCTCGCGGGTGCGCTCGCGGACTACGACGCGTTCGTCGAGGCGTTCAACGAGTACGTCCGCTCGCTCGACGGCGTGCTCGACGACGTGTCCGCCGACTTTCCGGACGTGGAGACGACGGACGGAGTCGTCGCCCAGCGCGATCGCGTACTGGATCGGATCAGGGAGACGTGTGACCTGATCGCGGGCGAGATCCACCGCTACGAGGAGAGCGAGTACGGCACGTTCGGCGTGCGGGTCTCGGGCACGCGCTGGGAGCTGAAACGCGAGCGAAGCTCGGTCTCGTACCTCCGGGTCGGCGGCTCGGGCGGCGTCTACCTGCTCTCGCAGTACGAGCCGCCCTCGGCCGCGGACATCCGCGAGTACGCGCCGGCTTTCGAGGGGTTCGTCGAGGCGTACAACGACCACGTCGAGGAGCTAGAGAGCGATCTTCGACGGGTCTCGCTGTAGCTCACCTTCGGCGCGTGGTGTGTGCGGGTGAGACCGACTGGTTTTCGGCGTCGATCAGACAGCCCAGCCGGCGACGACAACCGGCGTCGAAGGTCGCGGCCGCGCCGCGGGCGTCGTGGGCGTCCCGATCGGCGGAGATCTCCTGGGTAGTCGGTGCGGGCTGGGTCGTCGCTGCGTTGGGTTGGGTGGTGCTCATCGTGTCGGATCCGGTCTCCGGGCGGTCGAAAAACGGTGCTGGTGCGGGCGGTCAGTGCTGGAGACGTACTACCGACATTCTGTTTCCGTCGAGGAGAGGAACTATAATGAACGTTTGGGTACGATCGAGGTTTGCCGGAGGGGGATTCGACCATCGGCGGATGCCGCGGCGGCGTCCGCGGGCGGATTCGAAGCGAGTCGTGGGCTCTACTGGGCTCTACTCGCCGACGAGGTTCGGGCCGCCGGGAGCAGCCTCGCTTGGAGCGGGTTCGGTACTCGGGGTCAGGGCTGTTTTGGATCGTGGCCTCGGCACTCATAGGGCTCCTCATCGTGCGCTGCCTAGACGCACTCGGGAGGCGTGTTCGTCATCGGCCACCCGGAGGTTCGCCCCGCTCGCACAAAGCCCCCACGCTCGTCACCGCTTTCACGCTGGCGTTCCTCGTAACGGTATGAGCCGCGGACTCCCGACCGAAGCCGAGGACCTCATCACCGGCGCACCCCTGATGGCACATCTCGCGACGAGCGTCGATGACCGCCCGCACGTCGCGCCGGTCTGGTACCGCTACGAGTCGGGAACGCTCTCGATCCTGATCACGGGCAAAAAGCTCGAAAACGTCCGAAAGAATCCCCGCGTGGCGGTCTCGATCGAGAGATCCACCGACGGCGAGGCCGAGTGGATGGTGACGATGCGCGGCACTGCTGAGGTGATCGAGGACGAGTCGGCGATCCGCGAGGCCGCGCGGGCGATCAACCCGAAGTACGGCGCGGAGCCCGACGCCTGGTCGGGCAATACCCTGGTAGAAATCACCGTCGGTTCGGGAACCTACAGCACCTACGGGTGAGGCCGCGAGCGCCGACCGGTCGGATCGGCGAGGGGCGATAGACGTATGATCGCGGCGCTTCCAGAGGAGGTGATGAGCACTCGTATCGAGTTCACCGTCCCCGCCGAGGCGTGTGCGCTCGGGCGGTCGCTCGGCGGGGAACCGGGCGCGCGAATCGAACTCGACCGGATCGTTCCGACCGACGATACCATCATGCCCTTTTTTTGGGTGTACGGCCGGAGTCCCGAGGCTTTCACAAAATCCGCACGCACGGAGTCCGCGGTCGAGTCGATCTCGGTCGTCGACCGGATCGAGAGCGGAACGCTCTTTTCGGCGCGCTGGAACCGCAAGGAAGCCGGCACGCTCTTTGCGATCGCCCGCTCGGGGGGGACGCTCCTCGACGCACATGCGACGACGGAACGGTGGCGCTTCGAGGTCCGCTTCGTCGATCGGGCGGCGACCGGCGAGTTCCGGCAGTTCTGTGCCGACCGCGAGGTTCCCCTCTCGATCCAGCGCGTGACGACCGCCCCACTGCGGGAAAGCGACCGGTACGGCCTCACCGACGAGCAACGCGAGGCCCTCGCGGTCGCCTACCAGCGAGGGTATTTCGAGGAACCACGCCGCGCGACCCTCGAGGACGTCGCGAGCGACATCGGGATCTCCTCGCGGGCGCTCGCGGGCCGGCTCAGACGCGGGCAGGCGACGCTGCTCGAACGCACGGATCTGGCCGGTTCGGCGTAGTATATAAACGAATTCAGTGCTGAACGGATAAACCGAGGACGACTCGGATCTTCGTATCGTCTTGCGGCCCGGACGAGTGCGCAGGCAGCGTTGGACCGTGGTGCTCGCACACTCGTCTGCAGACGCCACCCGTCTATGGTCTCGAAGCGGCAGTCAGAGGCACCCGTAGCTCATCCACCTTCGTTCCGTTTTCGCACTCAGCGCTCGATCCGCTCGCGAGCCGCCGCGATCACCAGCGGCAGCGTGATCGTCGCGTCCGCGTAGACCGAGGCGTTCTCGCCGGCCTTCTCGATCTTGCCCCACGAGCGCGCCTCATCCAGCGTCGCCCCCGACAGCCCGCCGGTCTGTGGCGGATCCATCGTCAGCTGGACCGCATAGTCGTACGCCGTCGGCGTCACGAGCATCGTCTGGAGGACGTAGTTCTTCGGCACCCCGCCGCCGACGACGAACGCTCCCGTCCGCTCGGCGTGGTACGCCAGATCGTTCAGGTGGGTCATATCGGAGAGCGCGTCGAGCGAGAAATCCGACGTTTGCGAGTAGATCCACGCCTGCAGCCCGAGAACGGAGTCCTGGATCGCCGGACAGTAGATCGGGACCTCCTCCTCGAACGCCGCCGCGGCGATCCCCGCGTCCTCCTCGATCCCCTCT
>JAWARX010000083.1:0-2912 GCA_038893155.1 Halalkalicoccus sp. | reverse complement strand
CCCGAAACGGGTGAAACGCCCGAGGCCGAAGGCGCAGGCGAGGAAGCCGAAATCGCCGGCCCGACCGAGGGGGATGCGGTGCCCGAAACCGACAAGGAAGGCGGCCCCGAGGGCCGCCCCGCCGACGACGTCGAGATGGTCGATCCCGACCCCGACGAGGCGAAGGAAGGCGAGTTGATCGCCGAAGACAGCGACGAAGACGAAGACGAGGAGTAACGCACCGTTCGCGGGCTCTGTTCGGCAAAAATGCGCCGGCCGGGAGTTGAACCCGGGCTATGAGCTTGGGAAGCTCATGTCCTACCACTAGACCACCGGCGCACTCAGTCGTGGCCTCCTTCGTGCGCCGAGCCTCACCTCGCTTCGCTCGGTGAGACACCGGCGCTCATCTCGTTGTACCCGATCGCGTCACTTGAACGTAGCGCTTCGAGCCGGTGGACGCTCATCCAGTTTCTCGCGCGTACAGGTGGCTATTAGACGGTGTGGGCCCTAGCGGGAGACATGATCGACCTGCGATTTTCCGAGGCGGAGCTCGACGCGGTTCACGATCGAATCATCACGTTCATCGCCGACATCGTAAACGAGGCCGGTGCGGACGGCGCGGTCCTCGGGCTCTCGGGCGGGATCGACAGCACGATCACGGCGTATCTCGCCGTCGACGCGCTCGGACCCGAGAACCTCCGGGGGATGGTCCTGCCCGGGAGGGTGAGCAGCGAGGAGAACATGAGCGACGCCGAACGCGTCGCCCGGGACCTCGAAATCGCCTACGACGTGATCGAGATCGATCCGATCGTCGAGGCGTTCGTCTCGGCTCTGCCGGAGGTCGAGGGCGATCACGTTGCGGTCGGCAACACCCGCGCCCGAGTGCGTGCGGTGCTCAACTACCTGCTCGCGAACCACGAGAACCGGATCGTGCTCGGGACGGGCAACCGCGCGGAGGCGGCGGTGGGCTACTACACGAAGTACGGCGACGGCGCGGTCGACTGTCACCCCATCGGCAACCTCTACAAACAGCAGGTCCGCCAGCTCGCACTCCACGTCGGCGTACCGGAGGACCTCGCGACGAAGACGCCCACGGCGGAGCTCTGGGAGGATCAGACCGACGAGGGGGAGCTGGGGATCGACTACGACACGCTCGATGCGATCCTCGCGTTGCACATCGACGGACCGCTCTCAATTTCGGCGACGAGCCGGGTGGTCGGCTGCGACGAGGGGGTCGTCGAGGAGGTCCGGTCGCTCTACGAGCGAAGCGCCCACAAACGCGCGGTGCCGCCGGCACCCGAGCGCTAACCCTGCCCGTTCTCTTTTCCCTATCGCCTGCGCTCGATCAGTTCGGCGAAAGCGGTCGCCTCGGCGCGCTCCTGTTCCGTCGTCGGGGCGTCGTCCCGAATCCGCTCTTTGACGAGTGCGAGCGCCCGATGGTCGTTTTCGGCGATCTCGCGGGCGATTCGTGAGGGATCGTTCGTGATCCGGGAGATCAGCCCCGTTCGCAGGGCTTCCTCGGCGTCGATCGCCCGGCCCGAAAGCGCTAGATCCATCGCCGCGCTCTCGCCGACGATCCGCGGCAGGCGGACGGTACCGCCCCACGCGCCGAACAGTCCGAGGGCAACGCCCGGTTCGCCGAACGTGGCCTCGGGGGTTCCGACGCGAACGTCGCAGGCGAGCGCGAGTTCGAGCCCGCCCCCGCGCGCCGGCCCGTCGATCCCCGCGACGACGACGCACGGCGATTCGCTGATCGCCCGTGCGGTTCGCTGACCCCGCTCGGCGAACGCGCGACCGTCCTCGAGCCCGTCTACTACCCCGAGATCCGCGCCGGCACAGAACGCCGATCCGGCGCCGGAGAGATAGATCACGGGCTCTTCGACCCCCTCGATCACCTCGGCGAGATCGTCGAGATCCGCTGGTCTGAGGGCGTTTCGACGCTCGGGTCGGTCGAGGGTGATCCGTGTTACTGGCCCCTCGCCGTCGGTAGCGATCATGGATCGTCCTCGTTTCCAAAGGTCTTTGCCCCTTCCATCCTTACCGTAGTTGAATGGAACAGGCCGAGTTGGCTCGCCGCGGTGCGCGCGAGGCAGTTTCCGACGTCGAACCGCCGCGGCTGGCCGACCGGATCGACGCGATCCTCGCGGCGGCGTCGATGGCCCCCGGTGCGCTCGTTCCCCTCGTCGCCCAGCGGGCCGACCCCGAAGTCGGCGAGACGGCCCTCGAAGAACGCGCCGCCGGCGTCCAGCTCATCTACGAGGGGCTTCGCCTCACCCGCCGACTGGCCCACGAGGAACCCTGGGCCGACACGGAGGACCAGACCGCCGCCAACGTCGACATCCTCGCCGCCGACATCCTCGTCTCCCGTGGTTTCTACCTGCTCGCGACGACCGACGCCGCCGAGAAGGCCGTCGAGACGATCCGCGCGTTCGGCCGGGACCAGACCCACCGCCGGGAGCCCGACGCCGACCGGGTGCGACTGGACGCGAACCTCGAACGCGACGTGTTCGAGCTCGCGGGCGTCGCGGGCGCGAGCGCGGTCGACGTCCCGGTGCCCGACGCCGTTCTGGGCGCGGTCGCCACGATCACCCGCGACAGCGACGGCGAGCCGCTCGCGTCCGCCGACGACCTCTTTTACGGGACCGCCCTCGTTCCGACCGGCGCGGACGGACAGGCTCCAGCCTCCCCGACCGACCCCTAACCGTCCGAGGGGAGCCGGATGGAAACCCTTAAACACGCGCCACGGGAAGAAAGCGATGCGCGCCTGGGTAGCTTAGCGGTAAAGCGCGTCCTTGGTAAGGACGAGAGCCCGGGTTCAAATCCCGGCCTAGGCTTGTTATGTTCTCTTGCTTTCACACCTTTTTCAGAAAAGGTCTATTACTACACTCTCTATTGAAGCGTGATCGTGATGAACAGGTATGCTCAAGAGATCA
>JAWARX010000082.1:0-8456 GCA_038893155.1 Halalkalicoccus sp. | reverse complement strand
CCGCGAGTCCGACGCGATCGTCCTCGACGAGCCGAACCGTATCGACCGAAAACGACGAGAACGTCGTGAACGCACCACAGAAACCGATCCCCGCGGCGAGGAACACACCGTCGGGCGCGCCGGAAAACACCACCCACCCCAGCAGGAAGCTCCCGAGCACGTTCACGAACAGCGTCTCGGCGGGAAAACGGGTGTCGAACGCGCCGACGGCGAGACCGGCGAGATAGCGCCCGACCGCCCCGAGCGCACCGCCGACGCCGACGAGCAACGCTTCGATCATCCCGATCCCTCCAGCGCGAGCCACCGCCCGAACGCGGCGGCCCCGAAGCCGACGGCGTAGCTTCCCAGCACGTTCGCCACCCCCCACGCTGGCGAGACGGCCACCGTCTCGAAGGCGAAGGTGCTGTAGGTAGTGTACGAGGAGAGAAAGCCTGTCCCGACGAGCAGGCGCGTTCGCGGCGAGATCGTCTCAGTTACTGTCGCGACGTAAAAGACGTATCCGAGCGCGAAGCTCCCGGTGACGTTGGCGAGGAACGTCCCACCGAGACCGGGCGAGAGGACCACGAGGCCGTAGCGGGCGATCGAGCCGAGAAAGCCGCCCAGTGCGACGAACCCGACGGCGACGAGTCGCGAGGGAGCCACTACTCGGCGGTTCTCGACGGTACGCATAAAGAGCGCGGTTCGGGGTCGTTACAGGCCGCCCTGGCGACGCGCGCGATCGCGGTCGCGGTCGGTCACCGATGCGACCAGCGGGCGGGCGGCGTCGGCGAACGACCGGGTCCGATCCGGGTTTCGACGCGCGAGGACGGCGACCAGTCCCCCGACCGAGAGGGTGGTGACGAGCGTGACGACGATGGCGCTGCTGATGGCGAACGGTATGATGACGGCAATGAATGAGATGCTGATACCATTGACGAACAGCAGCGCCCCGGTCAACAAGAGGGCCTTGTTGATCGCGGCGACGGTCCCGCCGGAGTCCTGACCGGACGAGCGGCCACGAGAAGCCCGGCGGGAGGCATGGTCGGATAGCGAGTCCATACCACCCTTCGTTCGGGCACCCTCTTGAAACTCAGTCAGCTATCCGTCAGACAATCGTGTTTGATCCGAGACGACAGGGTCTCGAAACCGCCGTGGGGAGCGCCGTCCGCGACGGCGCTGGCCGGGAGCCGAGGGTATACAATCGCCCGGGGATCAGATCCGGGTATGATCGGCAAACTCGATCCCGAGCGGCTCGCCGAAGTGTTCGCCCGGACGGGCATGGACGACGAGAGCGTGGTGATGGGGCCGGCTTACGGCGAGGACACCGCGGCGATTCGGGTCGGCGAGGAGCTGCTGGTCGTCAACACCGATCCCGTCTCGCTGGCCGCAGAACGGATCGGTCAGATCGGAATTCACGTCGCTTGCAACGACGTGGCCGCCTCTGGGGGCGAACCCCGCTGGCTCACCGCGGCGCTCTTCCTGCCCGACGAGGCGGCGCTCGACCCCGTCGTAGAGCAGCTCGACGACGCTGCCCGCGAGGTCGGCGTCTCGATCGTCGGCGGCCACACCGAGTACGCCCCCGAGCGCAACCGGCCCCTGCTGGCGCTTACCTGCCTCGGGCTCGCGGAGGAGTACGTCCCGACGGGCGGGGCGGATCCGGGCGATACCGTCATCCTGACGAAGGGCGCGGGGATCGAGGGAACGGCCATTCTGGCGACCGACTTCCGCGAGGCCGTGGCGGTCCCGCCGGAACTGCTCGAACGCGGCGAGGCGCTCTTTTCGGAACTGAGCGTCCTCCCCGAGGCGCGGCTGCTTCGCGAGGACGCCAGCGCGCTCCACGACCCCACGGAAGGGGGCGTGATCGACGGCGCGCTCGAACTCGCGGTCGCTTCGGGGGTACGCGTCGGGATCGAGCGCGAGCGGGTGCCGGTGCGCGAGCCCACGAAGGAACTCTGTGAGGCGATGGGCGTCGATCCGTTGCGGATCTTCGGCTCGGGCGCGCTGCTGGCGACCGTTCCCGAATCGCAGGCCGAGCGGGCGCTCGACGCGCTCGGTGCGGCGGGGATCGGGGCCGCGGCGATCGGCGAGGTTCGGACGGGCAAACCCGCACTCGAACTCGACGGCGAACGGATCGTCGAGCCGGTTCGGGACGGCCTCTACCAGCTATGGAGCTAGTCTGGCGCGAAGCTCGTCGGGATCGACCCGGTACTTGAACGCGGGCCGACCGTCGACGAGGACGTATGGGACGCGCTCGCCGTACTCCGCGCCGAGTCCGGCCTCGTCGACGTCCACGAGGGAGAGTTCGACCGGCGCGTCGGCCTCGCTCGCGACCGTCTCGATCGTGTCGATCGCCTCCGCACAGAGATGACAGTCCTCGCGGGTGTAGACGGTGACCTCGGTCGAGCCGGCGCTCTCGGTGATCTCGCTCACGGTCGGGCTACGGGCGGGACCGACAGGGGCGTTTCGGTTCCCGAACCGGCAGAGCGATTCGAGATCGACAGGGTATTCATTCACAGTCGAGTGAGTCGAGTCATGAGCCAGCAGCCAATTCGACTCGGAGTCGTCGGTCTCGGGTTCATGGGACAGGTCCACGCCGAGAACACCGAGGGGTTCGGTCACGAGGTCGTGGCCGGTACGGACCTCGACGAGGGCGCTCGAGAGGAGTTCGCGACCCGGTTCGACGCGGCGACCTACGAGGAGTTCGACCGGATGTACGACGAGGAGGAGCTGGACGCGGTCGCGGTTTCGGTCCCCAACAAGTTCCACGAACCCGCGGTCGTCGCGGCACTCGAACGCGGGCTGGACGTGCTCTGTGAGAAACCGCTCGCTCACACCCTCGAGAGCGCCGAACGGATCGCCGCGGTCGCGCGCGAATCCGAGGGGTTCTGTGCGGTGAACTTCCACAACCGCCTGTCTGCGGCCGCCGAGATGGTAAAGGGCTACGACGCGGAGGGGAAGTTCGGCGAGCTGACCCACGTCCAGGGCAACTACGTCCGCTGGCGGGGCGTCCCCGGGCTCGGCACGTGGTTCACCTCGAAGGAGCTCGCGGGCGGCGGCGCGCTCGTCGACATCGGCGTCCACGCGATCGACTTCGCGCTTTACCTCCTCGGCTTTCCCGAGGTCGAGGAGGTCATGGGGATCAGCCGGTCGAACTTCGCGAGCCGCGAGGAGTACGCCGATCCCGAGGACTGGGGCACCGGCGAGGGCGAGTTCGACGTCGAGGACTCCGTTACCGCGTTGATCCGGTGTGAGACGGGCCAGACGGTCTCGCTCGAGGTCTCGTGGGCGGCCTCACAGGAGCCGACCACCGAGTTCCTCGTCCGCGGCACCGAAGCGGGCGCACGGCTCAGCCTCGGCGAAGAGGAGCTCGAACTGTTCGAGACGGGCACGCAGGGCACCGATCACTTCGTGCGCTCGGCGTTAGAGGGGAGCCTTCCGGAGACGGGCTGGGCGGCGACGGACGAGCTGTTTGCCGAAAGCGTCGCCCGTGGCGAGGCGCCCGAACTCAACACCGTCGAGGAGGCCCTGACCGTCCAGCGGGTGATCGACGCGATCTATCGCTCCTCGGAAGAAGGACGCTCGGTTCGCCTCGACTGAGCGGTCGGGTTACTCCTCGCGGGGCCAGCCGAGGAAAGCGAGCGTCACACCCAACAGGGCGACGTTTTGCATCGTCCGCTGGGTGGCGCGGTGTTCGTCTTCCATGTTCCAGAAGTCGTGCATTAGCGGCCGAGCGGCGAGGTGAATCGTCGCTCGTGAAGCGCTCGCGCTACGCTTCGGCCGGCGAAAACCCGCGTGGTACCGGCAGCTGCGTGTGTCACTCGACACACAGAACAAGTTGATAACGGGGTCGGTGGTACGCCCCTGTGGGGGACTACAATGCCAACCTGTGCCGCATGCGGCGAGCACGTGACCGGGCGGTTCCAGCGTGTGTTCGCCGGGAACGACGGCGAAGTATACGGCTGTCCGGCCTGTACCGATATGACCGCAATCATCAACGGTGCGCCGGCCCGCCGGTAGCCGCCACTCGTCACGTACAAGTACCGACGCGACGAAGACGAGGCGATGCCAGACCGCCTCCGCGGTCCGCCGAGACCCCGTCGACAGCGCGAGGACCCACCCGACGCGCGGACGTTCCTGACGTTCGCGATCATGATGGTCGTCATTGCGGTCGTGATCGTCGGGATCGGGAGCGTCCTCCACGGGTTTCCGACGTTCTCCGAACCCGCCGAATCCGACAGTGCCGACGCGCCGACCGGAGCCGACGAGGGCGATAGCGACGAGGACGACGAGGGCGATAGCGACGAGGACGACGAGGGCGATAGCGACGAGGGCGACCCGATCGATATCGGAAATGGCGATGGCGGCGACGCCGACGGTTAGCCGTCGGTCTCGCTCGCGAGTCGCGCCTCGATATCCGGCGTCGACGAGCCGTCGAAGTCCGCGACCGAATCGAGAAACGCCGTCTTGTAGCTCGCGGGACCGTGGAACTCGCCGTACTCGCCGGCTGCGGCGCGTTCGGCGGCGAGTCCGAACGCGAGCGTGCCCGAAAGCGCAGCCGAAAACGCGTCGCCGCCGCCCGCAGCGAAGGTCGCGAGCGTCGCCCCGAGCATGCAGCCGGTGCCGACGACCCGCCCGAGCATCGGATGGCCGACGCTGACCTCGACGGCCCCGGCTTCGTCCGCGATCACGTCCGTCTCGCCGGACGCGACGACCACGCTTTCGGTTTCGCGCGCGAGCGTCCTAGCGGCCGTCGCGATCCCGTCGTACTCGCCGACGGCCTCGACGCCGCGAACGTTCGCTCGCTCGCCCGCGAGCGCACTGATCTCCGCGTAGTTGCCGTTGACGATCGTCACGTCGAGTTCGGCGCGCAATCGCGCCCCGACCGACGTTCTGATCTCGGTCGCGCCGACGCCGACCGGATCGAGCACGAGCGGGATTCCGGCTTCGGTGGCCGCACGGCCGGCTGCGAGCATCGTTCTCTCTCCTTCCTCGCTCACATCACCCATGTTCAGCAGACAGGCGTCGGCCGTCGACACCATCTCGCCGACCTCTCGGCGGTCGTCGGACATCACGGGAAGCCCGCCCCAGTGGAGCGTGAGGTTCGCCACGTCGTTCATGGTCACCGCGTTCGTCACGGCGTTGACGAGCGGTTTCGTCGCCGTTACCGACTCGCAGGCCTCGAAAAGGCCGATCTCGGTGGGTAGAGTCATCGCTCCGATCGCCCCCGCGAAACGGCCTCCCGAAGCTCGCTGGCCGCCGCTTCGGGATCGTCGGCGGCCGTGATCGCCGAGATGACCGCGACGCCGCCGGCTCCGGCAGCGACGACTTCGGCGGCGTTGTCGGCCGTGACGCCGCCGATCCCGACGGTCGGGATCGAAACGGCCGCGGCGATCTCCCGCACGCGCTCGACCCCGATCGCGTTCTGCTCTTCGGTGACGTCCTTCGAGGTCGTCGGAAATACCGCCCCGATGCCCAGATAGTCCGCGCCGCGTTCCTCGGCGGCGCGCGCGGTTTCGACCGTCGAAACCGACCGGCCGACGACGGCGTCTGGCCCGAGGATCTCGCGAGCCACAGGGACCGGGAGGTCCTCGGCGCCCAGATGGACGCCGTCGGCGTCGATCGCCGCCGCGATGTCGACGCGGTCGTTGACCAGCAGGTCGACCCCCGACTGGCGGGTCCGCTCCCGGAGGTCGAGACCGAGTTCGTATCGCTCCCGTGCGCTCGCGCGTTTCTCGCGCAACTGGACCGCGTCGATGCCGCCGGCGATCGCCCGCTCGACGATTTCGTCGGTCGGTCGCCCCTCCGAGAGATTCTCCTGGGTGACGAGGTAGACACCGTACTCGGCTTTCATGCGTGATATCTGTGGGTGGTGAGAGTAATAGTTCCGGATTCGGGGACGGGTCCTTCGAGACGGCGAGCGCCGAGAGCGTGCCGAACCGACCGTGCAGCCGGGATCGAGCACCCCGACGAACCGCACCGAACGGGCCGGGAGAAACCACCTGTCCACCCGTCGTACGGGCGAGCGCAAGCCGATGCAGTTCTAACGCCCGATCAAGCCGCGAGCGATACTCGATGATCAACCCACCGTCCAGTGGTATCGTCCCTCAATGTGGTTTTATAATCACCGACTATACAGATATGGGCGGATAACTGATCATGCTCGGACCGATCGCGAACGTCAATCGACGCTAGATCCGGTCAGAATCGGGCTCTTTCCCGACGGCCGGACTCACCCGTTGATCCAATCAACGCACGCACCATCCGGCCGCGTTTTCGACGCTCTCTCGTCATCCGCGCTTCGATCGCGGAGAGGCGGGGCCGCCTGCGATCGTCTCGGACGGTCAGGGCGGCGAACGGCAGTGAAACGGCGATACGCACGGGTCAGACTCGTGTACGTCCGTTCTGCGGCCGGCAACTGACCACGGAAGCGCCCGCGCGGAGAGGCATCTCTCGGCAGTGCGGGCACCGCTCAGAGTACCAATGCAACGACCCCGCACGCAGGCTGAACTGGAACACGAACGACGACGACGGCGCGAACGCCTCTCGCGAGCGCCGTCAGTGGTCTCGGTAGCGATCGGCGCAATTACCATCACAGCGGCGTTGTACGCCGTCTTCGGCACTCCGGTAGTGCTGGTGGCGGCGGCCGTGTGCGCTGTCGGCGTCTATACAGTCGCGGAAATCGACTGAGTGATTCGGCGGCGATCCTCGGGTCGTCGCTGCGGAACGTCGCCACGCGGATGACAAACTCACGAAAGGAGAGTATGCTCCGGCTGGGATTCGAACCCAGGTCATTGCCGTGAGAGGGCAATATGATTGGCCGGACTACACCACCAGAGCACGTCGCTTCGCTCCGCGCTCCGAGCCCTACGTCGCGGCGCTCGGTAGGACACCAGAGCTTGTTCTCCGATAGCTCCGAGAGTCGTTTAACAGTTGCGTTTTCTCGCGGGTATGCCGTCCGCTATCGTGCGATCAGGCACCCGTCTCCAGCGGTGACCCCACCGCCTCGGGCTCGCAGCCCGGCCGGCTGATGACGTTCTCGCGGCCCACCCGGAGCTTGGTGATCAGCCCTTCGCCTTCCATCTCCGAGAGCAGCATGCTCACCTTCGATTTCGACCAGTCGGTCGCCTCGACGATTCGCGACTGGCGCATCCGCCCGCCGTTCGATTCGAGCAGCTCGAGAACCTGCTCCTCGTCGGTCACGATGGGGCCGCCCGGAATCGACCGCCCGGATGTGGGCGGCGACGGCGCTTCGATGGTCGTCCCGCGCCGACGCCGCCACGCGATCGCACAGCTGTAAGCGAGCACCAGCCCCAAGCCGAGCGCGACGAGCCACCCGCCCGGCGTCGGCATCTGGGCCACCACGGCCGACAGCCACGCATACTGATCAATCATCCAATACATTTGTCGGAACGTTACAGTTCAGTTATGAAAGATCTTGTGGTTATTTCTCGACATAAGCGAACAGTCAACAGCCCCGCGGGCGACGAGCGGGTATGGAGACGCTGTCGCTGGACGGACGCACCGCACTGCTCACCGGCGCGAGTTCGGGGATCGGCACCGCCGCGGCCCGCGCGCTGGCCCGCGAAGGGGTCAATCTCGCGCTCGCAGCCCGGCGCGAGGATCGGTTGGAAGCGATCGCGGACGAGGTAGCGTCCGAGCACGGTATCGAGACGCTCGTCGTCCCCACGGACGTCCGTGACGAGGACGCGGTCGAGGCGATGGTCGAACGGACGGTCGATCGGTTCGGCGGACTCGACATCCTGCTCAACAATGCCGGACTGGGTCGCGGCGGCGCGGTCGAATCCTTATCGACCGAGGACTACCGGCTCATGCAGGAGACCAACGTCGACGGGATGTTCTTTACGACGCGGGCGGCCCTGCCCCACCTGAAGGAATCGAACGGGAACGTGCTCTTCGTCGGGAGCTTCGCGGGGCGTTTTCCCCGCCCCGGCAATCCCGTCTACGCGGCGACAAAGTGGTGGACGCGCGGGTTCGCCCACAGCGTCCAGGCCAGCGTCGGCGAGGAGGGCGTCGCCGTCAGCGTCATCAACCCCTCGGAGGTCCGCACGGAGTTCGCGAGCGCCTCCGGGGAGTCCTTTGCCGAACGGTTCGGCGAGGGCGAGGTCACCGAACCAGAGGAGATCGCCGACGCGATCGTCTTCGCCGCCGGCCAGCGGAACTCGACGGTGAACGAACTCGATCTGTACCGGCGCGATAAGTTCAGCGGCTTCTGATCAGATCGCGCCCCGCTCGCGGAACGCTTCGATCTCCTCATCGGTGTAGCCGGCCTCCCGGAGGACCTCCTCCGTATGCTCGCCGAGTTCGGGCGGGTGACGGCGGACGGAGGTGGGCGTCTCCGAGAGGAACATCGGGCTTCCGGGCAGCTCGACCGTGCCGGCGGGTCCCTCGACCTCGCGGGCCATCGCGCGCGCCTCGATCTGCGGGTGGCTGAAGACGGCTTCCATATCGTTGACCAC
>JAWARX010000081.1:0-7865 GCA_038893155.1 Halalkalicoccus sp. | reverse complement strand
TGTACGGGCGTGTTCGAGGAGCGAATCGTGCTCGTCACTGAACTCGCTGGCATAGCCTGGGAGTTCCTCGAGGCCAGTCTGTTCATCGATCCCGATGAGTCGCCGCATCGAACCCTTCAGTAGGGCGAAGTCCCGATTGACAACACTCTCCAGTTCGTCGACGCGCTCCTGGAGCTGCTCGAACTCGTTACGTGGAACTTCGACGGTCTCACCGTCCTTGTGATCAGGACCGGCGTGGTTCTCGTTCTCTTCCCGAGCGCGATCGTCGGTGCTCGCCTCGGATGGGGAGCTGGCCGGGCTGCTCGCTGCGTTCTCTATAGCGGTATCCGATGTATGCTCGCCGTCCTGTTCGAGTCGCCGGCGTTCCTCGGCTGAGCTCTCGTCGCTGCGCTCCGGAACATCGTCCGACTCGGTCTGTTCTCTCTCCGTGAGAACCGTCGTGACGGCCCGCTCGAAATCTTCGATCTCGAACCGGGTTCGCTGATCAGCCACCACGTAGTCGAACGCCTGGGAACAGACCTCCACAGCGACGTCCTCGTCCTCGACATCGATCTCCTCGGTAAGTGTCTCGTGCGTGAGTCCATCGTCAAGTTTGTAGCCGTCGGTGAGTCGGCGCCACATCAGTGTGGTCTCATCATACTCGTCAGGTCGCTCAGCCTCGGAGCTCACGCGTCGAACACCTCCGAGGCCGCGAATCGGCGACGGCAGGCGGGACACTCCCAGTGCTGACCTTCGCGATCGTGTTCACTGAGAATTCCATGGGAACACGAGGGGCACTGTGGCAGCGAGTAGAGATAGCGCTCGACACTCATGTCGCATCACCATCCCGATCGGTATCGATGGCTTCAGCTGGAAAGAACGTGAATTCAGCCATGAACGGCCCGTCGACAGTGTCGATTTCAGCGATGACGAGCCCGTTGGACCGTGAAAGGTCCATCACCCGATCGAGGTGAGCCTGTGGGACGGACTCGGGAACCAGTACACGACTGACTCCGTCGTACCAGTTCGCGTAGCAAACGGTTTCAGAGGTCACGCTGTCGGTGAACTGGTGAACGCTCATCGCGACCCCTCCTCGTCGTCGACACGGTCAGCCCGTTCGAAGACACCGTCTCCGACACCAACTGATGCGCGTGTGTCCGCAAACGCGCTGGTCGTGGTAGGAACGTACTCCAGCCCCTCGATACAGTGAAAGACGTCTGGTTCAGTCCTATCACCGACTGGGTGGATACCGGTGATTTCCGACCGTAGTCGGGCAGGTACTCCACCGTTCGTAGCTGGTTGTAGGACTATTTCAGATCCGAAGAGCCCAAGCTGATCGTTCGGGATTATGTATAAATTTTGAGTAGTCCCACCAGGATTCGAACCTGGGTCGAAGCCCCCAGAAGGCTTCAGGATTGGCCGCTACCCCATGGGACTGCGCTCGCTTTGCTCGCACGTCCCATGCGACTCGCGATCCGATGGATCGCTCATCCCCGTGGGACTGCGTACCCGTTCGTAACGAGCGCTACAATGTAAGCGTTGCGCGTTCCGCCCATGTCTGATACTGCCTCACATAACCCGTCCATGCATAGATCGGTACCTACTTACCCACCACATGACCACGGGCGTGTATGTACGTCGGCCGCTTCCTGATCGTCGGCCCCGACTGTGGGGCCTACCGCGTCTCCTCGCGCTCGTTCCCGAACCGCCGGATCGTCGATCGAGGAGATCGCCTGACCGTCGGCCCGACCGAGGACGCCGCCGAACCCGACAACCCCTACGTCTCGTACAACTGCCTGCGTTCGACCGACGGCGGAGTGGTGATCGGAAACGGCTCGCACGTCGATCCGATCGCCGAGAAGATCGATCTCGGCTACCCCGTCCGGGACGCCCTCGCCGAAAGCTTGCTCGCGCTGGACTACGAGAAGGACGACTACGACACCCCCCGGATCGCGGGCGTGCTCGACGGGGCGGGCGCGGCGGTGGGGATCGTCCGGACGGACGCGCTGCTGGTCGAGCGGGTGAGCGAGCCGACGCTCGTGGCGACCTACGAGAAGGACGCTCCCGAGAAAATCGAGTTCGATCCGAAGAGCGCCGCCGAGGCGGCCGAGACGGCCTACGACCACGAGTTCGAGCACGCGGTCTGTGCCGTCGGGGTCGTCCCTGAGGACGGCGGGTTCTCGTGGGCGATCGAGAACGGCGAGGACTGAAGGGACTGGCCCGCGGATTCGGGATATGCGCGTCGGTCTCGTTTCGGATATCCACGCCAACCGGATCGCCCTCGACGCCGTGCTGGACGATATGCCCCCGGTCGATCGCCTGTTCTGTGCGGGCGACGTCGTCGGCTACAACCCCTGGCCCGCAGAGTGTCTCGAAACGGTCCGCGAGCGCGGGATACCCACAGTACTGGGCAACCACGACCGGGCGGTCGCAAGCGACACCGCCTTCCGATTCAACGTGATGGCGAAAGCCGGCGTCGAACACGCCCGCCGGGAGCTTTCCGACGAGCAGTTGGACTGGCTCGCCAGGCTTCCCGAGGAGCGCACGGAGCTCGACGGACGGGTAAAACTCGTCCACGGCCACCCCGAGAACCCGGATCACTACACCTACCCCGATGAGTTCTCGTCGGATCTGCTGGGCGAGGAGGAGCTGCTCGTCATGGGCCACACCCACGTACAGGCCCACGCGGTCTACGGGACGGGGATCGTCTGTAACCCCGGCAGCGTCGGCCAGCCCCGGGACGGCGATCCACGCGCCGGGTACGCGGTCGTCGACCTCGACAATCGGGAAGTCTACGAACGCCGCGTCGAGTACGACGTCGATCGGGTGATCGAAGCCGTCTCGGAGGCGGGGTTACCCGAGCGGATCGGAAGCCGGCTCCGCGAGGGGCGCTAGAAGGGGGAGATCGAAAGGGGACTCAGAACGCTTTCTGAAGCACTTCGAGGGTACGCTCGCGGTCGGACCACGGGACGAAGACGGCGACGCTCGTCGCGCTCGTGATCACGTCGTGGACCGTGATCCCCTGCTCTGCGACCGGGGTGATCACCTCCTGGATGATCCCCGACTGGTTCGGGAGCTCCCCGCCCGTGACGCGGATCACCGCGAAATCCCCTTCGAGGGTCACGCTGGAGAGCGACTCGTCCTCGATGACGGCTTCGTGGAGGATCGCCTCGGTCTCCTCGGCTTCGGCCGTGTCGACGTAGAAGGTGACCGAGTCCATCCCGCTCGCGACCGCATCGAGGTTGATTCCCCGTTCGGCGAGCGGCGTCGAGAGATCCGAGAGGATCCCCGGCCGATTCCTGATCGCACGCCCGGCGATCGTCACGCAGGCGAGCGGTTCTTCCCGCATGTCGACGAGGTTCGCGAACTGCCCCTCGATGCTCGTGCCGCCCGTGAGGAGATCGCCGTGCTGGTAGTGGACGACGCGCACGCCCATCCGGCCGTCCTTGTACGAGAGCGCCGAGGGCGCGACGACCTCCGCGCCGCGAAACGAGAGGTTCCGGAGTTCGTCGACGCTGATCTCGCCGACGTTTCGCGCCCCTTCGACCACGGAGGGATCGCCGGTCATCACGCCCTCGACGTCGGTGACGATCACGACCTCGTCGGCGTTCATGTACTTACCCAGCATCACTGCCGTCGTATCGCTGCCCCCCCGTCCGAGGGTGGTGACGCTGCCGTCGTGGGTTTCGGCCAGAAAGCCGGTGATGACGGGGACGACGTCGTCGAGGTCGGCGGCGAGCTCCTTCGCGCGTCGCTTCGTCTCCTCGACGTCGACCTCGCCGTACTCGTCGGTGATGATCGGCCACTCCTCGCGGCCGGGTTCGACGAAGATCGCCTCGACGCCCCGCGAGGCCAGCGCGGCCTTCAGCATCCGGACGGAGGTGCGCTCGCCCATACTCACGATCTCCGCCCTGTCGGCCTCGTCGGTCTCGAAGGTGATGTCCTCGAGTAAGTCGTCGGTCGTCGAGCCCATCGCGCTCGCGACGACCGCGATCTCGTGACCCTGCTCGACGGCGCTCGCGATCGAGTCCGCGGCGCGATTGATCCGGTCGCCGCTTCCCAGACTGGTTCCGCCGAACTTCGCTACAACGCGCATGCTCGCCTCCCCGTGTGCATCCTGCTCATAGGCCGGTGTAGCCACAGCGAGCAGATAACCCTACTCATCCCGGGCAGGTTTTGCCCGACTTCGGTCCGACCAGTACGGGAACTCCCGGCCCGGCGCGAAGACGTTTATTCCAACGGTCGGCTCGGGTCCCGGGTTCTCGCTCCAGTGGGGCTCGTCGGAGTCGACCCGCGCCGCGTCGTACCGCCCGAGCGTCACCGACCCCTCGTCGGTGTGCAGGACGAACTCCCCCTCCAGGACGACGAACACCTGTTCGTTCCTGTGGCTGTGGCGCTCGGAGACGTGTCCCGGCGGCTTCTCGAACCAGTCGACGGAAACCGCCCCCGTGCTCATCAGCCCCGCGCGCCGCCATCCCGCTTCCGGCCGCTCTTCGGTCGCGTCGGCGAACCGTACGTACTCCATGGCTCAGCTACGGCTCGGCCGTATATAATCGAAGCAGCCGGGCGCGCGATCGGTCTTCAGGTGAACTTCCTGGCGGTCACGTCGAGCGTGTCCAGATCCACGATCGGCGCGTACCCGACGTCCGGGTCGATGTTGACGCTCTTTTGGAACGCGGTCTGTTCCTGCCAGCAGCGGCTGTTGATCGCGGTGACGTTGTGGTAGGTGCCGAAGCCGAGCTTGTGGACGTGGCCCGTATGAAAGATCTCGGGCACCTCGTCGATCACCAGATAATCGCGTTCCTCGGGTGCGATCCGCATCTTCCCGCCGTACTTGGGCGCGACGTGGCGTTTCTTCAGGAGGTGGTACATCGCCTTCTGAGGGTCGTCGTAGCTCGCTTTCCCTTCGGGGAGGTCGGCGATCATCTCGTCTAAGCTCATCCCGTGGTACATCAGCACCGAGACGCCCTCGATCGTGACCGTCGAGGGGTTGCCCGTGATGCGGGCGTCGTGGGCGCTCATGATCTCCCGGAGCTCCTCGTCGAAGGCGGGCTGGGGTTCGGCCAGCCGCACCGCGTCGTGGTTGCCGGGGATCATGACGATCTCCAGGTCGCCGGGCACCTCCTTCAGATACTCCGCGAACTCCTCGTACTGCTCGTAGATGTCGATAATGTCGAGTTCCTCGTCCTGGTTCGGGTAGACGCCGACGCCCTCGACCATGTCGCCCGCGATCAGCAGGTACTCGATCGACTGGGCCTCGGCGGTGTGAAGCCAGTCGGCAAAGCGACTCCAGGCCTCTTTGGCGAACTCCTGACTGCCGACGTGGACGTCCGAGATGAGCGCGGCCTGGACGTGCCGATCGGCGGTTTTCGGTCTGTGGGTGTGGGGAACGTCCGGGAAGAAGATCTCGTCGGTAAAGAGGATCCCCGCGTCGTCCGCGAGCGTTCCACGCACCGCGATCACCTCGTCGTAGACGATCTCGTTCACGAGGTCGGCGATCTCCCGGTCTTTCATCACCAGGCAGGGAAACACTCCCGTCGTGTCCTCGAGTTCGATCAGCCAGTGGCCGCTCGCAGTCGAGCGGATGTCGTTTACCATCCCGATCATCTCGGCGTCGCCCCCGCCGGGCATGCGCCGGATGGCCTCGGCGGGACGGTGGTTGACCCGTCCGCGTAGCTTGCCCGCCAGTTGCTCGTAGCGATCGCGAAAGACGGTCACGAAGTCGCCGTACTCGCCGGTCCCGGTGCTCTGGCCCGTGATGTCGCCGAGTATCTCGATCGTCCGATTCGTCGGATCCGTCGGCACTCGCTCGGCGGCCGAGACCGACTGTTCCGCAGCCATCGGGGCGGACGGTTCTGCGCTCACCGAGGCGTCCGAATCCGCCGACGAAGTCGCCGGAGTTCTCGGCGATGTTTCCTCCGTTTCAACTGGAGCGAATTCTCCACCATCAGTCGCGCTGTCATCGACTTCTGCACCAGAAACAGAGGGGTCAGTGTCGCCGGGCGTGCGGGTGGAGGCGGACCGAGCCGCCCGGGTCTCCCGGACCGACTCGCGGCGTTCGCCCGCGAGCAGCTCCCGGACGTGCTCGCCGGAGATCTTGAACGCGTCGTCGGGTGCGGTCTCGACCGCCCGTTCGATCGCTCCCTCGGGATCGGCGGCCCCGGCGAGCAGGGTCACGGCCTCGCGGTCGGCGTTGTAGCCCCGGGATGCGAGCTCCGTGATGATCCGTCTGTCCGTGGGTCCCGGCACGACCCCGGAGTTCTCGGGGTGAGATAAAAAGCGTGCCGAAAACCCAGAAGGTTGAAACCCGAACCGCCGGTAAGAGGGGTAATGAGTTCTCCCGGCGACGACCGGTCGCCCCCCGACGAGGAGCCGACGCGGGACGGTCGCGGTCGATCCGAGCGGTCTCAGCGATCCGGATCGGGGCTGGCTGCACTGGTTCTGGACGGTCGACCGGGGGAGCGCGGCCGTCGCGCGCGAGTTCCTCGTCAGCGTCGGGGCGGTGCTGTTCGTGGGAGCGCTCCTGTTCTCGCTGTCGGGCGTCTGGCCGCCGATGGTCGCGATCGAGAGCGGCTCGATGGAGCCGAACATGCACCCGAACGATCTGGTCTTCATCACCGACAACGAGCGGTTCGTCAACGACGCCGCCTACGGTTCCACCGGCGTCGTGACGTACGAAGCCGGCCAGGAGGCGGGCTACGAGAAGTTCGGAAACTACGGCGACGTGATCGTCTTCGAGCCCAACGGCAACGACCGGCAGGTGCCGATCATCCACCGGGCGCACTTCTGGGTCGAAGAAGGTGAAGACTGGTACGACCGAGCCGATCCCGACCACGTCGGCAGCGCCGAGAGCTGCGAGGAGCTGCGGAACTGTCCCGCACCGAACGACGGGTTCATCACGAAGGGCGACAACGAGCTGACGAACCAGCGCTACGATCAGGCGCGCGGGCTTTCGGGCCCGGTCCAAGAGGAGTGGGTGATCGGTACCGCCGAGATCCGCATCCCGTGGCTCGGCTGGGTTCGTCTTCAACTGGCGGAGCTCGCCGCCGGCGGAACGCCGCAGGTGATCGTCGAGACCGCCCCGCTACCGATCGACGCGGAGGCCGCGATCGTCCACGAACCGGTAGACCGGATCGAGGGAGCCGAACGCGCGCTCGCGTAGTTTCATAGCAGCGGTTCAGTTGTCAATTTGTCGAGTGCAGTTCGTCGAGTGTTCAGTTGTCGAACCGGGCCTGAACGAACGGCTGGATCTCCTCGATCTCAGAGAGGCGCGAATCCGCCAGTAGAACTGCTTCCGTCTCCTCGATGGGCACCGAGAGGCTGATCTCCTTGGTGCGGCCGTATCGTCCCTTCGAGACGACGATCGCGTTGACGATCCCGAGCATGTCGAGTTCGCTGATCAGGTCGGTGACTCGGCGCTGGGTCAGCACGTCGGCGTCGACCTCCTCACAGAGTCGCTTGTAGATGTTGAACACCTCGCCGGTGTTGACGTTGTGGACGCCGTTCTTTTCGAGGAGGATGATGGAAAACAACACGAGCTTGGACTGCGTGGGGAGGGTCCGGACTACTTCCACGACCCGGTCGAGTTCGATCTTGTCCTGGGCCTTCCGGACGTGGCTCTCGTCGACGCGTTCGGCCTGGCTCCGTTCGGCGAGCTCGCCGGCCGTCCTGAGGAGGTCGAGCGCGCGACGCGCGTCGCCGTGTTCCTGGGCGGCAAAGGCCGCACACAGCGGAATCACGTCGTCGGTCAGCGCCCGGTCCTCGAAGGCGATATCGGCGCGGTGCTGGAGGATGTCCCGCAGCTGGTTCGCGTCGTAGGGGGGGAACACGATCTCCTCTTCGCCGAGGCTCGATTTGACCCGCGGGTCGAGGAAGTCGGTGAACTT
>JAWARX010000080.1:0-8569 GCA_038893155.1 Halalkalicoccus sp. | reverse complement strand
TACTCCCGTACCGCATTTTCAATAGAGCAGTCACTTTCATCTTCATGACCCAGCGCTTCGTCGATCCGCTCGCGGAGATCGGCAGCGTCATCGACTGGTACGAGAACGCCCGTGCCTCGGCCGAGCGGATCTTCGCGCTGATGGATATCGAACCCTCGATCACGGACGCACCCACCGCGACCGATCTCGAAACCGTAGAGGGGCGGGTCGAGTACGACACCGTCAGCTTCGCCTACGAGGACGGCGAGCCGGTACTCGAAGAGATCTCCTTCAGCGCCGAACCGGGCGAGACGATCGCGCTCGTTGGCCCCACAGGAGCCGGAAAGACCACGGTGCTCAAACTCCTGCTTCGGCTGTACGACGTGTCCGAACCGGGGTCCGATGGAGTGAGTGGAGCGGTCCGGATCGACGGCCACGACGTGCGCGAGGTGAACCTTGCGAGTCTCCGCGGCGCGGTGGGCTACGTGAGCCAAGACACGTTCCTGTTCGACGGAACGGTCGCCGAAAACATCCAGTACGGGACGTTTTCGGCGACCGAAGAGGAGATCCGGGAGGCCGCACGGCGAGCCGAAGCTCACGAGTTCATCCGCGAACTCCCCGAGGGCTATGACACCAATGTCGGCGAGCGGGGCGTCAAGCTCTCGGGCGGACAGCGCCAGCGGCTCTCGATCGCCCGGACGGTCCTCCAGGACCCCGCTATTCTGGTGTTCGACGAAGCGACCTCCGCCGTAGACACCGAGACCGAGATGCTGATCCAGCGGAGCCTCGACCGGCTCGCAGCGGATCGGACGACGTTCGTGATCGCCCACCGCCTCTCGACGATCAAGGACGCCGATACGATTCTCGTCCTCGAAGACGGTCGAATCGTCGAGCGCGGATCCCACGATGAACTGCTCGAACTGAACGGGCTGTACGCGAAGCTCTGGCAGGTCCAAGCTGGCGAGATCAGCTCGTTGCCCGAGTCGTTCGTCGAGCGGGCTGCTGGGAGCGCTGCCGAATCGCGGCGGTAACTTTGTTTTAGGCTGGCCAAAAAATCGGAACGGCTATATTCTTTTAGGTAGGCCTAAAACATATGGCAGACGACGCCACGGAACAGAGGGCACCGACGCGCAGAGAGTACGTGAAGTACGGCGGCGCGGTCGTCGGTGGGGGACTATTCGCGGGGTGTGCTGACGACGGCGACTCGGGGAGGGCACCGACCGCACTTGACGCCGAGAGTAATAACGAGGAGACCCCGACCGAGCAACCCGACCCGTACGAGGTATGTATGGAGCCGGTTGGCTGCGTCGAGTTCACCGACGTCCCCCAGACGGTAGCGGGATACCTGCCGACCTACACTGACATGAGCGTCGCACTCGGTCACGGCGACGCCGTCGCTGGCATGGGCGTCAAGGACCAACACCCGTGGCACTACTACGACGAACTCGCCGCGTCAACTCCCTCTCAGGAGGATATCACCGAACTCCCAGGCGAACTGGGGAAAGAGATCTTCTACGAACTGAGTCCGGACGTGCTGTTCATCGATCCCAATTACCCGGTGTCCGGCGGCTTCGAGTGGAAGCCAACCGATGTCCAAGAAATCCGCGATAACGTCGCACCGTTTTTCGGCAACTACGCCCGTCGTCCCCGCGGCGACGACTGGGCGAACTGGACGACCGGCGGGACCGACTACGCCTTCCTCTCGCTGTACGGCCTCTTCGGGAAGATCGCCGAGGTGTTCCAAGAACAGGAGCGGTACGAGGCGTTTGCAACGCTTCGAAGTGAGTTCCAGAGTAACGTCCAGTCGCGTCTTCCGAGCGAGTCACCGTCGGTCGGACTGGTCAATGCGTGGTCGAAGATCGAGGAGGGCGAGTTCTGGGGACCGCTCCATCCGGATCAGCCGGGGTGGCAGATGCAGCCGTACCGTGATCTGAACGTCGATGACGCGTTCGCCGGCTACGAATCGGATGCGTACGAGTTCGATTACGAGACGCTGCTCGAATACGATCCAGAGGTCCTCGTGTTCGTGTACGCGACGATCAAACAGAAGACGCCGGAACGCTTCGAGTCGGAAGTCATCGAACCGCTCCGGAACCACGACCTCGGAAGCCAGTTGCAGGCCGTCGAGAACGACCGGATTGCGATGGGGACGTCGGCGTTCCCCGGTCCGATCACGGAACTGTTCGGGACGGAGCTGCTCGCCCAACAGATCTATCCGGATGCGTCCGACGCCGACGAACAACTGTTCGACCGCGAGCGAGTCGCAGACATCATCAACGGAGAGTTCTGATAATGAGCGACAACAACGACGACACGATTCGACACGAGGCACCGACACGCCGGGATTCCCGCGAGCGCAAGCGAGCGGGAAGTCGTCGAAGGAGTGAGCGGCGCGAACGGACTCGACGGGTGTACGTGAAGTACGGCGGACTCGTCGCCGCCGGCGGGTTGCTCGCCGGGTGTACGGGCGGCGGTTCGGAGTCGGAGGACGACGCCAGCGGTTCGGAATCGGAGGGCGGGTACTCCGTCGAGCTGTCGCCGGTCGGGGAGGTGCGCTTCGAAGCGGTGCCCTCGAACGTGATGGCCTACAGCCCACAGTACGCCGACATGCTCGTCGCGCTCGGCCACGACGATGCGCTCAGCTCGCTGGGGTACGCCGAGGACTACGCCGCGACGCTGTCGTACTTCTTCGACGCCCTCGACGGCGTCGAACTCCGGGCCGAGGACCTCACGCAGCTGTTCTCGAACGGCTCGTTCGACAAGGAGATCCTCTACGAACTCGACAGCGACGTCCACCTGATGGATCCGGCGTGGGCCTCGACGTTCGAGGGCTGGTCGAAAGCCGACACCGAGGAGATCCGCGAGAACGTCGGCCCGTGGTTTGGCAACCGCCACAGCCGCCAGCACACCAGCCCGCCCGAGGAGTGGGCCGAGGGGTATCGCTACTACACGATCTGGGAGCTGACCGAGAAGGTCGCGCAGGTCTTCCGGGAAGAAGAGCGGTTCGCGGCCCTCGAAGAGGTCTACGACGAGATGTACGCGACGATCCGCTCGAACCTGCCCCCGGAAAACGAACGCCCGACGGTCGGGCTGGTCGCCTTCTACGACGACCAGTTCCACCCGTACAAGATCTCGGGTCCGGGCTTCGGGAAGGCCCACACCCGCCCGCTCGAAGCGCGCGACGCCTTCGCCGACAGCGACCGGACCTACGACGAGAACTACGAGGCGGCCTACGACTTCGAGGGGATGTTGGAGATCGATCCCGACGTGATCCTCCACAACTTCGCGGTGACGAACTTCTACGACTGGGAGGAAATCGTCGAGACCGTCGAGAGCGACCCGGTCGGGAAGGAACTGACCGCGGTGCGAACCGACCGGTTTTACGCCTCGGGCCAGTCGTTCCAGGGTCCGCTCCAGACCCTGTTGCAACTGGAGATGACCGCAAAGCAGCTCTACCCCGACGCCTTCGGCGAGTGGCCCCGCTACGAATCGGGCGACGGCTACCCCGAGTTCCCACCCGACGAACAGCTGTTCGATCACGGGCGCGTCGCGGAGATCGTCGCCGGGGACGTCGAGCGATGAGCGACGAACCCACCGTCGGCCGGCGAAACCGGTCGACCGAACCGACGGCAAGCGCCGCGTCGGGAACCGACGGATCGTCCATGCGCGCCCGGGCGTGGGCGATCGCCTACCGGTTTTACGCGCCCGAGGACTACGGGATCGCGACGCTGCCCGACTGGGACGTCCGCCGCGACGAGGGTGGAATGGCGCTGGCCGAAGACGAGAATGAAGCGCCGTTCCTCCGGGCGGAGCGGCCGATGCGGGTTCGGAGGTGACGATGACCGAAGCGAGCCTCGTCGACCTCCGCGCCCAGGTCAAGAGCCTCGCCAGCCCCGACGGCGAGTACTCGCTGGTCTGTGCACGGACGGGCGGGCGCCCGATCCCCGCGACCGGCCTGCGCTTCGAGAGCCGGCGGGTGGCTCGGATGGCCGCCCGTTCGACCGAACGGTATCGCGCCGCGCTCCGGCGGTACGACCCGCAGGTGCCCCACCACGACGTGATCGTCCAGCAGTCCCCCGCGATTCCGCGGGCGAGCGCACGGAGCGCGCCGCCGGAGGACTCGGCCGAGAACAGGGATCGAAATCCGCCCGAAGCGGGCGACAGCGCACTGATCGAGTTCTGTCACGCCGTCGCCGTCTTCGAGACGATCGCCGCCTCCGAGCACAACGCCGTCGAGGACGCGATCATGGAGACGTATTTCGACCTCGCCGAGACGGTCGAGCACCCCGACGAGCTCTGTTTGCGGCTGCTCGAGAGCATCGCGATCGAACTCGACGACCGCCTCAATCCGGCGGCGCAGGCCGCCGTGCTCTCTACTGCCGTGAACAGCCTCCCGACCGACGCGCCGGCCGAGACCGATGGCGACGGGGATCCGCTGGAGGGGGCGCTCGCTCGGCTCCGGACCAGCGGGCTGCTCGCGGACTACCGCATCGAGCGGTGCTCGGCTGACCTCGATACGGGCGCCCGGAGCTGGGAGGTCCGGATCGACGGCTACGCCCTCGGCGAGGCCGACGGGCGGATCGTGACGCTGCCGATCGTCGTCGAACTGCTCGGCCGACTTGCGGCGCGTTCGGTACGGATCACCGGCGCAGAACGAGTGGACGGGACGGCGACCTGGCGGTTCGCCGTCGCGACGGGCGAGGAGGCCCCGTCCGGTCTCGCCTGCCTGTCCGACGGATCGGGTCGATGAGCCCGTCGCCTCCATCCCACGCGGATCGCCCCGGTCGGGCCGACGGGGAACCGAGAGTACTTGTGGATGTCCGCCGAGGGATCGCGTAACCCGGACCACGATGGACGAGCCTGCTACCGACCCGTCGGCCGAGGAGCTCTCGACGTACGTCGAGCGCGCGGCGACCGAGGACGCCCTGGCGTATCTGCGGGCGCTCGGGGCCGACGACGACGAGACGCGTACGGCGGCCCTCCGGGCGCTCCGGACGGTCGCCGACGACCGGCCCGCCGCGCTCGCGCCCCTCGTTCCGGGAATCGAACCCTTCCTAGAGGACGAAAAACGCTCGATCAGGCTGTCGACGGCCAAGCTGTTCGTCGCCGTCGCCGCGGCCGCTCCCGAATCCGTCCGCGAGGCCGTTCCGGCGCTCGCCGCACGCCTGAAAGACGACGGGGAGTTCTACTACGTACGGGCCCGCGTCGCCGAGGCGCTCGGCTACGTCGCCCTCGAGGAGCCCGACGTCGCCACGCCCGCGGTGCTCGCGGAGCTGCGAGTCGGGCTCGAAATCGACGAGCCGGAGGTCAAACGGAAACTGGCGAAGGCGCTCGCACACGTCGCGCTGGGGGATCCCGACCGGCTCCGCCACCGAGTGTCGGATCTCGCCGGACACCTCGACGACGAGCAGGAGCTCGTTCGGTACCACCTCTGTACCGCGCTCGTGGCCGTCGGCTGTGAACGCCCCGCGAAACTGCTGTCGGCCGCCGACGCGCTCGCCGCTCGGCTGGAGGACGACAGCGAGCACGTCCGCGGGCGGGCCGCCGAGGCGCTCGGGCTGCTGGCCCGGGAGACGAACGCGTCCGAGCTACCGGTCGACGCGCTCGAAGTAGTGGCGGACGACGAGGCGTCGTTCGCGGCCGAGCGCGCCCGCTTCGCGCTCGCCGGCGTCGACGGAGCCGGCCTCGACGAGGGGATCGGCTCCCTCGCGGCGATCCGCGAGCGGACCGACGAGATCGTCGCCGAAATGGGCGCGCCCGACGGGGAGTGTCCGGGCTGTGGGCTCGCCCTGCCGGAGAACGGCCCGCCGACCTGTCCGCGGTGTGGCGCGCCCTACCGGCGGTAGCCGCCGGGGAGCCGGCGATCACGACGAGAAGCGATCGAGGCCGGCCTGCCGGCGTTTCACGCCAGCGGGATCCGCGACCCACGGCGTCCGGCGGTCGCGTTCGTCGACGAGGTCGGTTTCGGGGGCCTCGCCGGCCTCGTAGCCCGGACACGACGGGCCACACCCGCCGGGGTCGACGATCCGGTCGTAGTAGCGACAGTACGGAACGCTCGCACCGGCGACCTCGCCGAGCGCGCCGCGCTCGCAGGCCGGTGGTCCGACCCGCCAGCCCCTGCCGTAAGCGCGTTCCGCGATCCGGCGGCGCTTTCTCGCCTTCTCGGCCGGCGACACCATCGAGACGGCCGTCCGCATCGCCCCCCGCTCGCGGAGTTCGACACCCCAGCCGTCGGCGTCGAGCGCGCTCGGTTCGCGGATCACCTCGATCCCGTGCCCGTCGAAGCGCCAGACGCCGACGGCCTCGGGGACCCGGTTGAGGTGGGCGCGGGTGACGTAGCTCGCGGTCGCGAGGATCACCCGATCGACGAGACCGAGCGAGACGTCGAATCGGAGCTGGCGTTCGAGGTCGCCCGGGCTGGCGAGATCGGGCTTGTTCTCGATCGCCGTGATCGGGCCGAACCAGTCGGGATATCGCGCGGTCTGGCGGACGTACTCCCGGCCGCCGCGGCGTTCGCGTTCGAAGAAGCCGATCTCGATCGCCCGTTCGATCGCCTCGCGCGCGTACGTCTCGTCGACGGGGGCGATCACCGAAAGCGGGCGGGCCCGTCCCGTGCCGACGCCGGCTGCGATCGCCGCGTCGGGGATCTCCTCGGGGGTGATCGCCGCCCGCTTCTCGAACTCGGAGCCGGGTTCGGTCCGAACGATATCGAGGATCCGGCCTCCCGGAGAGGCGACCGCGCCGCCGAGCTGTCGGGCGACGATCCCGCCGTCGCACTCGCGTTCGAGGTGGGCGCACAACGACAGCTCGAAGGCGAACTCGGATCCCGACACGGAGGCCGGTTGGGCGGGTGAGGGCAAAAGGCCCGCGGAACGACAGGCCTAACCCCCTCCTCTCGAACTGTCGGATATGAACGGCTACTCCCGTCGGGCGCTGCTTGCGAGCGCCGGCACGCTTTCCGTGGGTGCGCTCGCGGGCTGTCTCGGTGGCGGCGGTGACGGCGAGCGCGACTGCTCGGGCGAGGGGCGAGCGATCGAGGTCGAACCGGCGGGCGATCCAGAAAGCGACGTGACCGTCGCGGCCTACGAGGACTTCGAGTGTCCGGGCTGTCGGCAGTTCGCCCAGGAGGTCTACCCCGCCGCAGTCGCCGAGTACGTCGAGGACGGCGAGATCGCCTACGCACACCGCGACTTTCCCGTAACCATCGGCGACGAGTGGTCCTGGAAGGTCCCGAACGCCGCCTTCGCGGTCGCGGAAACGGCCGGCGAGGACGTCTACTACGCGTTCGTCAAGGACGTCTACGAGTTCCAGGGCGAGTACGGCGAGGACGAGGTCGCGGGGCTCGCCGCGGAGCTGGGGGCAGAGGAGGAGGCGGTTCGCGAGGCGATCGAGGCAGAGCCGTTCTGCGAGCAGATCAACGCGAGCATCGACGAGGCCGAAGACCGGGGCGTCTCCGCCACCCCGACGGTCTTCGTCAACGACCAGCAGTTGGAAGCGCCAAGCGCCGACGAACTCCGCGAGGCGATCGAGGCGGAGCTGGGGTAGTTAGCCCGATTCGTCGGCGTAGATCAGCGCGAGCACGACCAGCAGGGCGAGTTCGGCGAGCTTCGAGCCGAGCGCGATCGGGTCGTCGCGGAGGTGACCGTCCCCGAGCAGGATCTCGAGGAAGGTGTGGCTGTGCCCGCCGAGCCCCGAACCCCACGGCCACCACGCCCCGTGGCCGAACATGTGCCACCCGAAGTAGCCGACGATGTAGACGATCATCAGCGCGATCCCGCCGAGAGACGCGGCCCGAGGCGAGAGCGCGCCGTCGGCGACCAGCGCGATCGAAAGCAAGATTGCGACCGCCGAGAGGACGAACGCCGGGGGGCGAGGATCGGGGAAGGCGGGGATCGAGACGTACACCATGAGCGCCCAGATCCCGAAGTCGGGATGAAGGAGGTGAACGACGGCGACGATTACCGCGAGCGCGACCGCGGCGTAGCGGAGGAGTCGGCCGTTCGCCCTCATCGGTCGAGTAGCGCGAGGACGGTGAAAAGTGCCAGCGCGCTCGCCTCGGCGGTCTTCGAGACCAGCGCGTAGGCGTCGTCGCGGAGGTGCTCTGCGAGCACGGTCATCGCGTCCCCGTCCCCGTCGTGGTCGTGATCATCGTGGCCGTGCCCGTCGTCGTGGTCGTGGCTGTGGCCCTCTCCTGCGTGATCGTGTCCGTCGTGGCTGTGTCCGTGCCCATCGTCGTGGTCGTGGCTATGGCCTTCGCCGTTATGATCGTGTTCATCTCCGTGGTCGTGACTGTGGCCCTCGCCATCGTGGCCGCCGTGCCCGTGTGCGTGATCGCCGTGATCGTGGACCTCGATTCCGAGGGCCGACTCGGCGACGCCGAGGGCGTGAACGTCGGCGTACGCGAGGACGAACAGCGCCATCAGCCCCGGTCCGGCCGCGTACGCGGTCGTCGTGACCGGCGTCGGGGCGATCACGCCGAGCAGGCCGAGCGCCGCGAGTCCCCCGAGCAGGTAGAGCGCGGGCAACAGCGCCGATCCGTCGCCCGAGAGCGCCTCGATCAGTCCCGAAACCCCGAGCGCGAGGTGGATGG
>JAWARX010000079.1:0-8610 GCA_038893155.1 Halalkalicoccus sp. | reverse complement strand
TACCGGTCACCCGAGCGAGGAACTCGGCCTCGCGACGACCTACGAGGCGCTGCGTCCGATGCTCAACCGCCCGCAGGCGACCCTGACGGCGCTTCATAAGTTCGCGACCGGGGTGACGCTCGCCGACGCCGGGATCCCCGTGCCCGACGCGCTGCTCGCGCTCGACAACCGCCGGCTCAACGAGGGTCGCGGGAAGTTCGGCGAGGAGGTCGTCTACAAGACCGCCATCGGCACCCACGGCGGCGGCACCTGGAAGATCGGGCCCGAGGAGACGGTCAACCCCCGAGTCGGCAACCGACAGGCGTTCCTCCAGAAGCTCATCGAGCGCGACGGCGAGCGCCACCGCGATCTCAGAGTCTACGTCGTCGGCGACCGGATCATCGGCGCGATGAACCGCTACGCCCCCGAGAACGACTGGCGGACCAACGTCGCGCTCGGCGGCGACGTCGAGAACGCGACCGACAGCCTGCCGAGCGAGGCCGTCGAGATGGCGACGCGAGCCACCGAGGAGATCGGGCTCGACTACGCCGGCGTCGACCTCATCGAGGGCGAGGACGGCTGGTTCGTCCTCGAGGTCAACCCGACGGCGGGCTTTCGGGGACTCTACCGGGCGGCGAACGTCAGCCCCGCGCCGTACATCGCCCAGCTCGCGATCGAACTCGGCGGCGGCGAGGTCGACGAAGAGCGCGTTCACGACCTCTCGGCGACGCTCGACGACTCGCGGCCCGCCGCGATGCCTCCCGAGGCCGACCAGGCCCGCGAGGAGGTCGCCACCATCGGCTACACCGAGGAGGTCATCGTCAGCGGGACCAGCGGCAGCCAGTCGGTGATCGCGAAATCCGACACCGGCGCGGCGCGAACCAGCATCGACACGGGCCTCGCGGCGGAGATCGGCGCCGGCCCGATCAAATCCATCACGCGCGTGCGCTCGGGTAGCTCGAAGTCCAGTCGCTCCCGGCCCGTCGTCGACCTCGTGGTCGGGGTCGCGGGCAACCAGCACACCGTCACCGCGAGCATCGAGGACCGCAGCCACATGGACTACTCCCTCCTTTTGGGTCGGGACATCCTCGAGAACTACCAGGTCAACGTCCGACGGCGCGCGGAGGCCGAAGACTACGACCCCGACAAGGAAGAAGAGGAAGAAGAGGAGCTGTAAGGGCTCACTCCGGCGATTCGTACTCGGCCCAGATGTACTTCGTCGCTACAGAGCGGTAGGGTCGCCAGCTTTCTGCGACCTCTCGCATCTCCGCGCGCGACAGCTCCTCGCCGTCGTTGTACAGCCGTTCGATCCCCCGGCGAACCGCGAGATCGCCAAGCGGGAGGACGTCCTCGCGTTCGAGGACGAACAGGAGATACATCCGGGCGGTCCACTCGCCGATCCCGTGGATCTCGCTCAGCGCCGCGATCACCTCCTCGTCGGTGTACTCGGCGAGCCCCTCCCGCGAAAAGTCGTTCTCGAGAAACGCTTCTGCGGCGTTGTTCAGGTAGTTCGTTTTCTGTTTTCCCAGCCCCGCGTTCGCGAGCGCCTCGTCGTCGGCGGCGAGCACCGCCTCGGGCGTGATCGGGCCGTCGAACAGCTCGTAGACCCGTTTTTGTACGGCTTTCGCGGCCGCCGTCGAGATCGACTGGTTGATCACCGAGACGACGAGGCGCTCGAACTCCTCCTCGCACTCGGGTTCGGTGTAGGGGTCGTGTTTCTCGATCAGCCGCGCCATCACGGGGTCCTCGCGGAGGCGGACGTGGGCGTCGTCTTCCGACATCGAGCGGGGTATGGACGCGGGCCACCTGACCGTGTCGGTTCTCACCGCTGGCGCACGAGGTCGGTTTCGGACGCGGGCAGCTTCGACAGCGCCTCGCGACACGCGATCGGGGTTCCGGCGGCCCACGCCTGTGGCTCGCAGGCCACGCCGTACTCGATCGGGACCGCCGCTTCGGCCGCCGCGATCCCGCTGAACAGTTCGGGAAGCCGGTCGGTGCCCCGCTCGCGGGCGGCGCGGAACAGACCGCGTGCGACCCGCTCTGCGGCCTCGGGGCGCCCGTAGCGTAACATTCCGAGGACGATCAGGGAGTTGTCGTGTGGCCAGACGCTTCCCCGATGATAGCTCTGGGGGTTGTACGCGGCGTGATCGCTCGACAGCGTCCGGATCCCCCACCCGGAGAACATGTCTTCGCTCACGAGCCGGTCGATCACGCCGTCGGCGCGCTCCTCGGGGACCAGCCCGCTCCAGAGGCAGTGGCCGGGGTTGGTCGTCACGGTCCGGACGGGATCGCCCGACCCGTCGAGCGCGACCGCGTAGAACTCCTCGTCGGCGAGCCAGAACCGCTCGTCGAAGTATCGTGCGAGCGAGCGTGCCTCGCGTTCGAGCTCGCACGCCCGATCGTCCCGGCCGAGCGCCCGGTAACAGTCGGCGGCCCGACGTTTCGCGTCGTACGCGTAGCCCTGCACCTCCGCGACCGCGAGCGGCCCCTCGGGGTGGCTCCCGTCGGGATGGACGATCCCGTCGCCGCTGTCCTTCCACGCCCGGTGGGTGAGCGCCTCGCCGTCGAGGGGGTATTCGAGGAAGCCGTCGCCGTCGCGGTCACCGTAGGCGTCGAGCCAGTCGACCGCCCGATCGAGGGTCCCTTCGAGATCCGAAAGCAGGGCGTCGTCGCCGGTTCGTCGCCACGTCTCGTGTAAGAGGACACAGAACAGCGCGGTGGCGTCGATCGTCCCGTAGTACGGCGCGTGCGGGACGATCCCTCGGGCGACGAGTTCGCCGCCACGGATCTCGTGCATGATCTTCCCGGGGGTCGCCTCCCGGAACGCGTCCTCGCGATCGGCCTGGTGGGCGGCGAGATATCTGAGCGTCGCCGCGGCGGGCTCGGTCGAAAGCGCCAGGGTCTGGTAGGCGGCGATCAGCGAGTCGCGCCCGAACGCGGTCGCGAACCACGGCGTTCCGGCCGCGAAGACCGGACCGAACTCGGTGTCGATCGTGAGCGAGAGCAGATCCTCGCGGCTCCGCGAAAGCACCGCGTCGACCGCCGGCTCGCCGGTCGCCGAAAGCGCCGTTCGCTCCCGCCAGCGCTCCTCGCGGCGGGCCAGTCGGTCACACGCCTCGTCGAACGCGCGGGTCGGATCCACGACGTCGTCGCGGGGCAGGGCGGCGATCGAGACGGTGTCCGTCCCTCCCGGTTCGAGCGAGAGCTCCCGGACGAGCGTCGCGTCGGCACGTTCGCCCGCCGTCGAGACGCCCGCGTCGAACCCCGGCGCGAGAACCGTCGTCGTCCGCGAAAAGTCGATATCCGGGGTGTCGTACCGAAACGCGAGCGCCCCGTCCGTCTCGGCGGTGACCTCTCGGCTGAGGCGCTCGTGGTGACCCCTGATCTCGAAGAGGTCGTCGAACCGGGTGCCGACCGAAAGCGAGAGCGTCTCGTCTACGGGCTCCTCTCCGAGGTTCTCGACGGTGAACCGTTCGTAGAGCCCGTCCGTGACCGCCTGTTCGCGGGTGAGCGAGAGCGAGCGCGCACCGGTCTCGATCGGCGTCGCCACGTGGAGAACCCGCTGACCGGGTCGGGGAGCGGTGATCTCGATCGATTCGAGGTCGCGCGAGGAGAACGCAAGGTCGTAGCGATCGAGGTGTCGAGTGTCCTCGTGGTAGAACCCGTCGTGATCGCCCGCGGGCCGCCCCGAACGATCCGTCACCAGAAACGTCCGCCCGTGGACGACCGTGCTATCACGTTTCATTACGCACGGGGAGGCGACGCCCGCACTTAGTTCCTCGCGTTCACAACTACTACAGTGGTGAAGATAGCACAGGATTTATCATGGTGTAGCGTGAGATCCGTGATGATGAGAGAGACTGCCACAGGGAACGGGCGGGAGGGCGAGCTGACGCGACGGCGGTTCGTCGGCACACTGGCTGCAAGCGGCCTGACGGTCGGCCTCGCCGGCTGTAGCGGCGACGACGGAACCGGAGAGGAGGGAGCAGACGTCGACGAGAGCGCGGACATCACGATGACGGGCTGGGCCGCCGACGACACCGAGTCGGCCCTCCTCCAGGAGCTGATCGACAGCTACGAGGAGGAAAACGAGGACGTCGAGGTGAGCTACTCACCCGTTCAGGACGAGTACGAACAGCGCCTCCGCACCCAGCTCGGTGCGGGCGAAGCGCCCGACGTGTTCTACGTCGACTCGTCGTACTACCACGCCTTCGCCTCGACGGACGTGCTCCACGAGATGGACACCTTTGCCGAGGAGGACGGCGGCTTCGAGCGCGAGGACTTTTACGATCCCCTCATCGAGGCGTTCGACTACGAGGGCAGCCTCTACGGCATTCCGAAGGGGTTTACCACGCTCGGGATGTTCTACAACGAGGAGCA
Source organism: Halalkalicoccus sp. (assembly GCA_038893155.1). Lineage (GTDB taxonomy): Archaea > Halobacteriota > Halobacteria > Halobacteriales > Halalkalicoccaceae > Halalkalicoccus. The sequence goes on along the minus strand of JAWARX010000079.1, from coordinate 4,251 downwards.
CTTAGAGGAGGCCGGCGCGGAGGTGCCCGAGAGCTGGGCCGGCCTGCGCGAAACCCTCGAAGCCATCGACGAGAGCCTCGACGTGGGCGTCCCGATGACGATCATCCCGGAGGAGCCACGCCTCTTTTTCACCGGGCTGTTCCAGAACGGCGGGCAGGTGCTTTCCGACAACGGCGACGAGTGCGTGATCGCGAGCGAGGAGGGCGTCGAGGCCCTCGAATTCCCCGTCTCGCTCGTCGAGGACGGGCTGGCGGGCTACGTCGCGGACCACGGCGGCTGGCACGGCGACGCGCTCGCAGAAGAGATCACCTCGATCGGTCACATGGGCGCGTGGGGGCTTCCCTTCTTCCGTGACAACCAGCCCGAGATGGACGAGGTCATCGGGGTCGCCGAGATGCCCGTCATCGACGGCGGCGACCCGGCGACGATGGCCTACACGGTGACCTACAGCATGGCCCACGACGTCGAGGACCCGGCGGTGGCGTGGGACCTCGTGCGCTATCTCACGAGCGACGAGGGGATGGCCGCGTGGGCCGAACAGGGCCTTGAACTCTCCGCGCGCGAGGCCCACGCGGATCTGGAGTTCTACGAGGAGAACCCCCGATATCGGACCCTGCTCGATCAGGCCGACGAGTCGGTGGTCTGGGGCTTCGGTCCCGACAGCGAGGCGATCCTCAATCGCGTCCAGCCCCAGCTCGAACGCGCGATCCTCGGTGAGGCCTCGCCCCGAGAATCGCTCGAATCCGCACAGGAGCAGGTCAACCGCGAGGTCCTCGACGGCTGATGTCGCTTCAGGACGGCGAGCCGACCGGACAGGAATCCCTCTCCGTACGGGTTCAAGAGCGTCTGAGCCTGCCGATCAGCCTGCCGACCGAGGACCAGAACAACCTCGCGGGCTACCTGTTCGTCGCGCCGAACCTGCTCGTCTTCTCGATCTTCCTTCTGGGGCCGGTGCTGTATGCGTTTTACGTCTCGTTCAACGAGTGGAACATCCTCCTGGGCGAGGGGACGTGGATCGGGCTCGGTAACTACGTCTCGATCCTCCAGCCGTGGCCCTGGGAGAACAACTGGGCGGCGCTTCGCTCGCCCGAGGTCAACCTCTGGTGGTACGCCCTGCGGACCACCGCGATCTACGCCGTCGGCACGGTTCCCCTCCAGATCCTCGGCGGCCTGGCCGTCGCGCTCATGCTCGACAAGCGGGTGCGCGCGAAGAAGGCCTACCGGGCGGCGTACTTCATGCCGGTCATGCTCTCGGGCGCGGCCAGCGCCGTCATCTGGCGGTGGCTGCTCGCCTCTGATGGCATCATCAACGAGTTTCTCGCTCCCATCGGTCTGGCGCACAACTGGGCGTCGGATCCCTCGACGGCGCTCGGCGGCGTCATGGTCATGGCGATCTGGGGCGGGATCGGGTTCAACATGATCCTCTTTCTGGCCGGCCTCCAGAACATCCCAAACGAACTCTACGAGGCCGCCCGCATCGACGGCTGTAACGGTTGGCAGCGCTTTCGCAACGTCACCTACCCCAACCTCGAGAACACCAACTTCTTCGTGATCGTCATGGCGATCATCGGGGCGTTTCAGGTGTTCGGCATCGCGCTGGTCTTCTCGGAGGGAGGCCCCTACTTTTCGACGACGACTACCGTGCTACTCATCTACCAGCGGGCGTTCCAGGAGGGCCACATGGGCGAGGGCGCGGCGATGGCGTTCCTGCTCTTTCTCATCATCTTCGCCTTTAGCTACTGGCAGTACCGGTATCGAAAATCCGAGGAGGTGGACTACTAGATGGCCCGATCCAACTACGAGTACCCCGGCTACGACCGCGAGGGACCGACCTACTGGAGCAAGACGCTGTTGTTGTACGCGACGGTCACCTTCGGCGCACTCTGGATGACGCTGCCCCTGTGGTGGACGCTCACCACCTCGCTGTCCGCGAGCCCGACGGCCGCGACCGTCAGCTTCTTCCCCGCCAATTTCACCTTCGACAACTACATCCAGCTGTGGGAACGCCCGGACATCCCCCTCGTACGCTGGTTCGTCAACACGATCGTCTTCGCGGGCGGGGTGACGCTCTTTAACCTCGCGTTCGACGCGCTGGCGGGCTACGCGCTCGCGAAGGTCGACTTCTGGGGGCGCGAGGTGCTCTTTCTCGCGTTCATCTCGACGATGATGATCCCCGCGATGGTGACGATGATCCCCGTCTACATCCTGCTTTCCGAGCTCAACTGGATCAACACCTATCAGGGGCTGATCGCGCCGCTGGCGGCGGGTCCCTTCGGGATCTTCCTGTTGCGCCAGCACTTCAAGAGCCTCCCCTCCTCGCTGGGGGACGCCGCGAAGATCGACGGGTGCAACGAGTTTCAGGCCTTTTACAAGGTCTACCTGCCGCTGGCGAAGCCCGCGCTCGCGACGCTCGGCATCTTCACGTTCATGGGCGCGTGGAACAACTTCCAGTGGCCGATCATCATCGCCACGAGCAACGAGATGTACACGCTGCCGGTGGCGATCTTCGCCGTGCGCAACCAGTACTTCGCCGAGTGGGGCCTGATGATGGCCGCCGCGACGATCATCGTCCTGCCGGTCATCGTCGTCTTCCTCTCGGCCCAGAAGTACTTCATCCGCGGGATGAGCCTCTCGGGGATGAAAGGCTAGTCGATCGAGTCGACGACGATCCGGCTCGCCTCGATGTCCTCGAACAGCACGCCCCAACCGCCCACGTCGTAGCGCTCGCCGTCGTCGGTCTCGATCTCGATCGTGGCTTCCTTTACGAACGACAGCAGGCTCGGTCCGCCGTTTTCGGTGTAGGTCGTCCCGACGATCCGGCCCGAGAACTCCCGACGTCCCGTCTCGCCGCGTTCGTGACCGTAGACGGTGACCCGGACCTCGTCGCCGGCGTCGACGAACGCCCGGACGTCGCGGATGCACTCGCGGATGTTCGTGTACACGGCGGAGCGACCGTCACCCCGCGACGAATAAACCCGTTCCCAGGGCTCCCAGAGCGCGGTCTGGAAGAACCAGTCGAACACGCGCGAGAGCGAGTAGTCCTCGACGAGCACGCCGTACTCGCTCGTCGCCCGCAGGTCCGGCTCCGGAGCGAAACAGACCGTCGTCCGGTCGGCGACGACGAGAAACGGCGTCGGGAGTCTGCGATACCTGACCGCCGTCGCCACGCCGGAGAACTCGCCCTCGCGAGCGAGGTCGGCCGCGCCCTCGCCCTCGGTGATCGTGAGTTTGACCAGCACGTCCCGTTCGATCGCGTCCCGGAGAACGCCTTCGAGGACGGCGAACTGACCGGGCGTGACGGCCATCTCGATCTCGTTCGTGGCGCTCGCGATCGCCTTCGCGGCCCGCTCCTCGACGGTTCGGCGGCGTTTTACGACGCTGACCGTGTTGGTTTCGAGAACCGGCTGTTGGAAACGCCGATCGATCTCGCTTGCGGCGTCGGTGATCTCGCTCGCCTGCGTTTCGAGCGTCTCGATCAGGTCCGCGGGGTCGCGCGGGCGCGCCTTCAGACTGCCGTCCTGGAACGTCTCGATGTACTCGTCGGCTTCGAGTTCGCGCAGCACGTCGTAGATCCGCGCCTGGGGGACGTCACAGGCGTCGGCGATCTCGGTCGCCGACGCGGTCCCGAGATCCACGACGGTGACGTACGCGTCGGCCTCGTACTGAGTGAGTCCGGCCCGCCGGAGCGACGTTTTGAGCGCCTCGGTGTCCATCTGCTCGGATACTGCGGCCACGGGAACAAAAACCCGAAGATGTTCTCAGAGCCGGGCGGCGGCGGGGATCTCGTCGCTCGCCTCCTCGCGGTTGAAGACCGCCTCGCCCTCCGGATCGAAGACGTGGAGCTTCTCGTGTGGCAACCGAAGCCTGATCCGCTCGCCCGACTCGACGAGGAAATCACCCGAGATGGAAGCGACGACCTCGGTGCCCGCGACCGAGAGGTGGAGCAGGCTCTGGCTTCCCATCGGCTCGACGACGCGGATCTCGGCCTCGACCGTTTCGGGCCCGCTCGATTCCGCGAGTTCGACGTCCTCGGGGCGGATCCCGAGGGTGATCGACTCCCGATCGTAGCCCGCGAGCAGTTCGCGCTGGCGCTCGTCGAAGCCGTACTCCAGCCCGTCGATTCGACCGACCCCCGCCGACTCGTCGTAGGTCACGTCGAGGAAGTTCATCGAGGGCGAGCCGATGAAGCCCGCGACGAAGGCGTTGGCGGGGGAATGGGAGCACTCGAGCGGCGTACCGCTCTGCTGGCGC
>JAWARX010000078.1:0-8747 GCA_038893155.1 Halalkalicoccus sp. | reverse complement strand
TTCAGAAGAGCGATGGAGTAAGTTTTGTGTTTGGTGGTCCTCAGATGATAACTTATCGGAGGCGTCCGAGCGGTCGGTAGTCCTCGTGGGGGTCGTACCCGCGGAACGCGAGGCTGTTTGCCATCACCGAGACCGACGAGCCGGCCATCGCCAGTCCCGCGAGCGCGGGGTTGAGCAGGCCGAGCGAGGCGACGGGGATCAGCGTCGCGTTGTAGACGAACGCCCAGAAGAGGTTCTGGTGAACCTTGCTGATCGTCGCCTCGGAGATCCGGATCGCCTTCAGCACGTCCGCGGGATCGTCGCGCATCAACGTCACGTCGGCGGATTCGATCGCGACGTCGGTGCCCGACCCGATCGCGACGCCGATGTGGGCGGTCGTGAGCGCGGGCGCGTCGTTGACGCCGTCGCCGACCATCATCGCGCGGCTCCCGTCGGACTGGATCGCCTCGATCGCGTCCGCTTTGTCCTCCGGGAGCACCTCGGCGCGAACCCCCGACTCGTCGATCCCGACCTCGCGAGCCACCGCGCGGGCGGTGCGCTCGTTGTCGCCGGTGAGCATGATCACGTCGAGCCCGCGCTCTCGCAGGGCGGCGACCGTTCGCTTTGCGCTCTCTCGTACCGCGTCGGCGCTGGCGATCACGCCGACCAGCTCCCCCTCGCTGGCGACCAGCATCGCGGTCTTGCCCTCGCGTTCCAGCCGTTCCATCGTCGTCTCCATCGGGCTCGGATCGACCCCCGACTCGCGCACGAGCTTTCGGTTGCCCACGAGCACCTCCCGGCCGTCGACCGTGGCGCGGATCCCGTGGCCGGGGACGTTCTCGAACGCCTCGGGCTCGGCGAGTTCGAGCCCCCGGTCGCGTGCGCCCTCGACGATCGCGCGGGCAAGCGGGTGTTCGGAGCCCGACTCCGCGCTCGCCGCGAGCGCGAGAACTGTCCCCTCGTCGATCGCCCGCTCTGTTAGTACTCCGCCGTCCGCGATCTCGCCACCGTCGGACCGCTCTGCGTACCGACGTGGATCGCGCTCGTGTCGCTCGCGCTCCCCGCCGTCGGACCGCGCCGCTCCGGCGGGGACCACGTCCGTGAGACGCATGTCGCCGTGGGTCAGCGTCCCCGTCTTGTCGAAGACGACGGCGTCGATCCCGCGGGCCTTCTCGAGGACGTCCGCGCCCTTGAACAGCACGCCGTTGGTGGCCGAGATGGTCGAGCCGACCATCGTCGCGGCGGGCGTCGCCAGCCCGAGCGCGCAGGGACAGGCGATCAGCAGGGCCGAGGCGAGGACGATCATCGAGAACTCGATGACGGGAACGCCTCCGGTCACCGGGCCTCCGCCGACGGGCGTCCAGAGGGGGAGCCACTCGACGAACGCCGCGAGCTGTGCGGGGAACAGGCCCCACAGCAGCGCCCAGATCGTCGCGTTGGCGATCACCGCGGGGACGAAGTACGCGCTCACCCGATCCACGAGGCGCTGAATGTCGGGCTGGCGCGACTGGGCCTCCTTGACGCGCTCGACGATTCCCTGAATCGCGGTGTCCTCGCCGACCCGGGTGGCCTCGACGAGCAGGACGCCGTTCTCGTTGATCGTCGAGCCGATGACCTCGTCGCCTTCGGCCTTCTCGACGGGCACGGACTCGCCGGTCACCATCGACTCGTCGACCGCGCTGTCGCCCTCGCGGACGCCGCCGTCGGTGGGGATCCGCTCGCCGGGACGGACCTTCATCAGGTCGCCGACCTCGACTTCCTTCAGCGGGACCGTCTCCTCGGTGCCGTAGCCGGGCTCAGTCCGGCTGCCAGAGGGACTTCGCCCCTCGCGGTCCCGAACGAGGGTCGCCTCCTCGGCCTCCATCTCCAGTAGCTTCTTCAGGGCGTCGCTGGCCCGGGATTTCGAGCGGGCTTCGAGCCAGTTTCCGAGCGTGATGAACCAGAGGATGAACGCGACGGCCTCGAAGTAGAGCCCGCCCGCGATCGCCCCCGCGAGGACGGCCGTCGAGTAAACGTAACCGACGGACGTTCCCATCGCCACCAGCGTGTCCATGTTCGCCCGCCGGTTCTTCGAGAACGCCCGCCACGCCCCTTCGAGGAACTCCTTGCCGAGCGTCGCCATCAGCAGCGTCGCCAGGACGAATTCGAGCCAGCCCGGCGGGTGGGAGACCAAGTGGGGCAGCGGCGAGCTCACGCCCGCCAGCCCGAACAGCATCTCGACCATCATCGGGACGAACGGGAGGGTCAGAACGCCGCCGAAGAGGACGAGTCGCCACTGCTTTTTCATTTCGCGGGCGGCGGCGCTCTCGCGGGCGGGCTCGTCCGTAGCGTCCTCGCGGGCGGGCTCGTAGCCGGCCTCCTCGATCGCGTCGTACACCTCGACGAAGTTCGTCGCGCCGGGGGCGTACTCGACGCGAGCCTCGTCGGCGGCGAAGTTGACGCTCGCGCCGAGCACTCCGGGAACCGATTCGATCGCCTCCCGGTTCGCCTCCGAGCAGGTCGCACACGACATCCCGCCGATCTCGATCGTCCGGCTCTCGCGGGCGGGTTCGTAGCCCGCCTCCTCGATCGCCGCGTAGATCTCGGCGAGGCTCACCCGGTCCGGATCGTACTCGACCATGCCCTCGTCCGTGGCGAAGTTCGCGTCCACGTCCGACACGCCGTCCAGTTTCCCGACGACCTCCTCGATGGTGCCCGAGCAGGTCGCACACGACATACCCGAGATCTCCAGTTGAACCCTCACGTAATCACCTGTCTCTAGGGAAGGGACGACCGTTGATGTCGGTTGTTCTTGTGTATCGAAAGTCCGGGTTCGAGTTCGCCGTGGGTTCGAAAGTCAGCCCGCGCCTTCGGCGAGCTCCTCGTACTTCTCGACGTAGAGTCGCTCGCAGGAGGGACAACAGAACCGCTTTATATTGCCGTCGATCCGCCGCGAGACGCCGTCGGCACCGACCTCGTTTTCACACAGGACGCAGGACACCGAAAAGGCCGCCTCGCCCCCGATCCGGGTCGTCCGGTCCGAGCCGGTCAGGAGTTCGACGTCGAGGTCGCGAACGGCCGCCGAATCGACGTGCTCGAACAGCCACGCGCCGACGTCGGTCGTCGGCGCGTGGGCGGTGAGGACGACTCGACCGCCCGCGGTGGTAAAGACGTTCTCGATCCCGTCGACCTCGGAGAGTGCGTCGCGGGTTCCCTCGAGCGCGCCCGGCGCGACCGAGAGCGTCGCGAGCACGGGCGTGCCCTCGCGTAGCTGCGAGCGATCGATGTCCAGCGTAAAGCGCCTGATGATCCCGTAATCTTGGAGCTTCGAGACGCGATCGGAGACCGCCGGCGGCGAGAGGTCGACGCGCTCGCCGATCTCGCTGTAGGGCCGGCGGGCGTCCTCGCTCAGTAGTCGCAGAATTCGGAGGTCGGTTTCGTCGAGCGTACTCATACGTCCCCGTTGGACGGACGTTCGCAAAAGCTCTCCGACGCGTACGGTTTCGAATCCGTCGTACTCGTCCGATATTGAGATAGATTCGAAGGCAGAACCCTGAAAACGCCGGGCCGAGTACTTCCCGTATGGCACGAACCATACGGGTGAGCGGCATGAGCTGTACGGGCTGTGAGCAGACCGTCGTCGACTCGCTGTCGGAACTCGGCGGAGTCGAGGACGCGAGGGCGGACCACAAGGAGGGAACGGTCACGGTCGAGGGGGATGCCGGCGAGGGTGAGGTCCAAGCCGCGATCGAGGAGGCCGGCTACGAGGTCGAGGGGGAGGCGAACGCCGGGTAAAGGCTATTCGAACGAGGACAGAAAGCACTTGCTCGATCGTCAGTTCCGTCCGGTATGAACCGCCGCCGGTTTCTCTCCGTGGCCGTTCGAGAGTGATTCAGTGGGTCACTTCAACGTGTTCGAATCCCCGGAGGAGGCGTACGATACGCTACCGTTAGAGGAGTTGACTGACGCCGATGGGCAGTCGAACGAGGAGTTCATCGAGGACACCGACTTCGATACCGAACTCCTGCTATACATCGCTACGGAATCGCCAAAATAAACTACCCCGAAATAGAGGTCCGTGAACTCGATAGGGAGGGCGATACGATCACCGGAACCGCAGTGACGGTCGGCGCGGAAGAGGGAGACGACGCACCTTCGTATCCGCTCGCGCTCGTCAGAGTGTTCGTCGGCGACGATCGCCCCTCGTCCGTCGAGCTAACCGTTATCGACGGGTCGGGAAACGAGGACTCCCTCGAAGTCGAGGTCCCGTAGCGAGCTCAGCGCCCCATCGTGTGGAACTCCTCGTTCGGGCGCATGTCCGCTAAGTGGGCCATCCTGTTCGAGAGGTTGAAAAACGCACTCACGGAGCCGATGTCCCAGATCGCTTTCTTCGAGTAGCCGACCTCCCGCAGACGTTCGAAATCCGCCTCCTCGATCTCTTCCATCGACTCGGTGAGTTTTACCGCGAGGTCCAACATTCGGCGGTGTTTCTCGCTGATCTCCGCCGTACGATAGTTCGCCACCAGCTGGTCGGCGAGTTCGGGGTTCTCGCTGTAGATGCGCACGAGCGCACCGTGAGCGACGTTACAGTAATAACAGTGGTTGACCCCCGAGACGGCGACGACGATCATCTCGATCTCCTCTCTCGTGAGTTCGGTGTTCTCGATCAGGGCGTCGTAGTAGGCGAAAAACGCCCGGAACTGCGCGGGGTGGTACGCGTACGCCGAAAAGACGTTCGGGGTGAAGCCGGCGCGCTCGGTCTCCTCGTCGATGCGTGCTCTGAGGTCCTCGGGTAGCCCTTCGTAGTCGGGCACCGGAAATCTGGTCATCGCGGGGGTGGGGTCGTCGGTTGCCATGCTCGATACTCGCGGGAGGGGAGAATAAATCTACAGCCAGCCCCGGCGTCCGAGCGCGACGAGGATCGCGTAGCCGATCGCGCCGGCGACGAAGATCACGACGGGAATGAGAAACGGCCCGAGCAGGTCGATGATCGAATCGAGGACCATACTCGCCGTTCGGTAGGCGAGTCCCTAACGCTATCGCAGGCGTTCCACGGAGAGTGATAGAGTAATATACGCGGCGTAACCAGCTTCGAACATGTACAAGACGGGGCACATCGGCGCGGCGCTGCTCGTGTACTCGCCGCTCGGGCTGGTGCTCTTGCTCGCGGGTCTCGACGAGCTCGCCGTACTGGGCGGGGTCGGAATGATCGCGCTCGCGACCCTGCCCGACTGTGATCACCGCCTCCCGCTTATCGCCCACCGCGGGCCGACCCACTCGCTCCTCTTCGCGCTCGTCCTCGGGGGCATACTGGGGCTCGCGGGCTTCGCGTTGGGCGAGAGCCTCACGACCGTTTCGGCGACGACGATGGCGATCTTCGCGTTCGGTATCGGCGCGCTCGCGGTGCTATCGCATCTGGCGGCCGACTGCATCACGCCGATGGGAATCCGTCCACTGTGGCCCCTCTCGCGGTGGCACTACTCGGCGGGTCTCGTCCGGGCGAAAAACCCGATCGCGAACTATCTCCTACTGGCCGTCGGTATCGCCGCCGCGACCGGCGCGCTCGCGCTCGCGGCCGTCGTCTAGAGGATCGAGCCGAGATCGGCGACCGACTCCAGCACGTACTCGGGTTCGATCTCCGAGGCCGCGAGCGCGGTCTCGTCGGTGACGCCCGTTCGAACCAGCGCGCTCTGCATCCCCGCTCGCTCGCCCATCGCGATGTCGGTGTCGAGCCGGTCCCCGACGATCAGACAGTTCTCGGCGGCGATGCCGAGCGTGCGCTCGACGGCCGCGACCGCCGTCGGGGCGGGTTTGCCCATCAGCAGGTCCGGCTCGCGTCCCGTCACGCCCGCGATCGCGTTGATGATCGCGCCCGACCCCGGTACCTCCCGCGTTTCGGTCGGGATCGTCCGGTCAGGGTCGGTGCCGACGAAGAGCGTCGACCCCGAGAGCGCCCACAGCGCGTGTTTCAGATCGTCGTAGGAGAACTCCCGGTCGATCGACGCGACGAGCGCGTCGGCCCGATCGTACTCGGCCGTGAGTTCGAGGCCCGCCCCGCGAAGCTGCTTGCGGAGGCCGTCCTCGCCGATCACGTACAGTGCGTCCTCGGCGCGCTCGCGCGCGAGGTACTCGGCGGTGATCGTCCCCGCGGTGACCAGTTCGCTCGCATCGAGCGAGAAGCCGTGGCCCGCGAGCCGGTCGGCGTACGCCTCGCGGGTCCGGATGGGGTTGTTCGAGACGAACGCGACCGAAAGACCGCGCTCGCGGAGGTCGGAAATCGCGTCGATCGCGCCGGGGACCGGTTCCCGACCGCGGATCAGCGTGCCGTCGACGTCGAGGACGACCCCCTCGGGAGTCATTCGGCCGCCGGCGGCTCGTCCCACGGCGCGCCGTCGGGATCGATCAGGCGTTTTTCTTGGCCGATACCGTCGATCTTCTCGATGTCGGCCGCCGAGAGCTCGTCGACCAGCTCCAGCGCGCGGTAGTTCTCCTCGACGTGGTCGCCGCTGGCCTTCGGGATCGGATAGATCCCCCGCTCGATGAGCCACGCCAGCGCGACCTGCGTCGCCGTGGCGTTGTGGTTGCCCGCGACGTCGGCGATCTCGGGAATCTCTGCGACCTCCCCGCGGGCGATCGGCGAGTAGGCGACCAGCCGGTGATCGGTCTCGGCGGCGAACGCCGCGAGCCGCTCCTGGGGCAACATCGGGTGACACTCGACCTGGTGGGCGAAGATCGGCGCGTCGAGGATCGACTGGGCCTCCTGTAGCTGGTCGACCCGGAAGTTGCTCAGGCCGACGTGTTCGATCGTGCCGTTCTCGACGAGATCGTCGAACGCTCGCAGGGTGTCCTCTGCGTCGTACGTGTTCGTCGGCCAGTGGACGTACAGCAGGTCGATCGTCTCGACGCCGAGTTTCTCGCGGCTCTCTTCGGCGGATTCGAGGACGTCCTCGTAGGCGAGGTTGTCGGTCGAGACCTTCGTCGCGAGGAAGACGTCCTCGCGGGGAACGTCGCTTTCTGCGATCGCGTCGCCGACGAACGCCTCGTTCTCGTAGCCCTGTGCCGTGTCGATGTGCCGGTAGCCGACCTCGAGCGCGCGTGTGACGTTCTCGACGCAGTCTGTGGGATCTTCGAGGTTGTACGTGCCGAATCCGAGCGCAGGAAACTCCCGTGACATACCTCCGTCTGCGGACGCCACTCCTAAAGCGACTGCGATTGTGGCGGCTCACTCCTCCGGGGAGTTCCGAGCGAGGAACCGTGATTCGAGGTCGGGCGTCGGCATCATGCATCGGTCGCGCCGGCCGAACCACTCGTACCGGCGGGCGGCGACGAACTCGTAGAGCGGGTCCCGGAGGCCCCGCGGGAGGTATCGAAGCGGCGAAGCGAGCCGGTAGATCCCTCCCAAACGGGCCGCGATCCGGATCACCGCGTCGGATTTCGCGTACGCCTCGCCGTCCTCGACGAGGACGATCGAATCGAGGTCCGCATCGAGATTCGCCCCCGCGAGCAGTCGTTCGCCGACCGACGACTGGAGCGGTGCGAACCGGAAGACGCCCTCGGGGTCCCGTTCGATCAGGAACTGGACGGTGCCCGCACAGAGGGTACAGAGCCCGTCGAACAGGACCACCGGATGGTCGGACGCCGCACTCGTCCCGTCCATGCCCCGAAAACGGGTGCCGGCCCGATGAGCGTTCCGGCCCGCCGTACGGACGGGCGAAACGAGCGAGCGGTGATCGCTAGTGGGTCAGCGACCGCCGGCAACGGACGTCGACCGGCCGTCTCACAGCGGCGGCGGGGAGATCGTCTCGGGCTCGGTTCCGCCACAGCCGTGGCGATAGACCAGGTCCACCGACCGCTCGCGCTCTGTCGGTTCGTCGATCGTCTCGAGGGTCACCCGTTCGCTGACGACGTAGATGTTGAGGTGCGTCAGCTCCACGCCCCGTTCGCCGGCCCACGCCTCGCAGGCGTGCTCGGCGAGCGTCGGCGCGACCGCGGTATCGCTCCCGCCGCGGCGGACGCTGTTCATGTAGAAGCGCTCGCGGTACGTGTCGAACTGCTTCTGGAGTTCGTCGTACGGCCGGTCGTAGCTATGCGGGCGGTCGTTGTACGCGTCGACGACCTCGCCGTCCGCGGTTCTGGCCGTGAACACGTAGTAGCGGTCGGTCGTCCGCGGGGTCGGCGCGAAGACGGTCCAGTCGGGCTGGTCGATCGCCAGGCTCGACGCGACGCGCTCGATCTCGCGGTCGTGGCCGAGCTCCTCCTCGACGACGCCCCCGGCCTGAAGCGCCCCGCCGACCAGCACCGCCGCCAGCGAGAGGACGATCACGGTGACGGCCACCTCGTAGGTCGTCTCGCGAGCGCGTTGCCACCGCTCGCCGCCGAAGTCGGGGTCGGGAACGCGCTCTGCGAACGCCACGAGCCGCCGGCGCAGAACGGGGAGCCGACTGCCGCCGGCCCAGCGGGCCAGCCACGCGAGCCGGTCCCAGACACCCGGCGGAAAGAACAGGAGGAGGCCAGCGATCGCGACGTAGGCGAACGCGCCGATCCGGACCGTCAGGACGAACGAGGCGTGCCCGCCGAGAAAGAGGGCGACGAGCGCGACGCGCGCCCGCCCCCGGAGGACGACCAGCAGCCAGCCGAAGGCGAGCATCAGGAACCACGCGAGCCCGCCGTAGCGAAGCAGCGTCGGGAAGCTCCGCGTGAACTCCCCGAGCAGGTAGGTCGTGTTGTCGAGCCCCATGATCAGCACCGTCGCGTCGCCACCGGTCCACAGCTCCGAGTGGGCCTTGTGG
>JAWARX010000077.1:0-8855 GCA_038893155.1 Halalkalicoccus sp. | reverse complement strand
AGAACGCGCTGAAGCCGCCGAATCGACAGCAGGAGACGAGTTCGGTGGAATGCTCTCGGAACATAAGTACCCTGCCACCAGCGAGGAGCTTGCGACCGAGTACGCCCAAGACCCGATCGACATGCCCAACGAAACCGAGTCGATCGGCAGCGTCTTCGATCGTCTGGAGGGCGAGCGCTTCGAGAGCGCGCGCGAGGCTCAAGAGGCGCTGTACAACGAGCTGACCGGAAGCGAGGGCGGTCCGCAGGAGTACAACGACGAGCGGGATCTACAAGAGGTCGAGGAGTCAGTCGGCGGGGAGGAAGACCAGCCCGAGGGATCCCTGTAGACCGGTCGAACCCGCAGACTTAGGTCTCGACGTGCGTATCGGAAGCCATGCCCCGCCTCACCGACCCGTTCGAGATCGGCGGGCTGGGAATCTCCAACCGTCTGTACCGCGCCCCGTTACTGGAGTGTGCGGGCAACGGTCCAGAGGCCGTCGAGACGCTGATCCGCGAGCTCGAACCCGCCGCCGAGGCAGGCGCGGGCCTGCTCTTTCAGGGCGCGACGATCGTCCGCGGGGAGGGCGGCTGTGCGGCCCCGGGGATGACGGCGGTGAACGACCCGGCGTTCGTCTCCCGATTGGAGCGCCTGACCGACGCGATCCACGAACGGGGTTCTCGAATCTTCGTGCAGCTCGAACACGGCGGGCTGCGGAGCATGGAGACGTGGCACGCCGGGTATCGCGCCGAGCACGAGGGCCTGAAACAGCTCGCCGTCTCCGAGCCGCCCCGACTACTCCGCCTTGCGGATCGAGTCGGCCTTCTCTCATATGACCCGCACGTCCTCTCGACGGCGGAGGTCTACGAACTGGCCGCCGACTTCGGGCGCTCGGCGGAGTACGCGATCGAGGCAGGCTACGATGGCATCCACATCGCGGGCGCGAACATGGGGATCGTCCAGCAGTTCCTCTCGCCCTTCTACAACCGCCGGACCGACGAGTTCGGGGGCAGCCTCACGAACCGGGTCCGGTTTCTCGCCGTGATCCACGACGAGATCCGCGAGCGCGTCGGGGAGGTACCGCTCGTGACGAAGGTGCCCGCCGAAACCGGGAGTCCGGCCGTCGTCCGGCAGTACCTCTCGGAACGCGACGCGATCGAGATCTGTCGGGCCTGCGAGGCGATGGGCTACGACGCCCTCGTACCCGTTCGGGGCTCGATCTTCTGGGACATGAGCCTCGTCCGCGGGGAGTTTCCCGAGCGCGCGTGGGCCGACGAGCGCTTTACCGAGGGCTACGAGGACGCCTTCGGCACCCCGTGGAAGGCGGTCGCGCTCGCCAACCGTGTGCACGCCCGGCGCTTTCGCTTCGAGCCGGCGTGGAACGCCGACCTGTGCGAAGAAGTGAGAAAGCACGTCTCGATTCCGGTGCTGTGTGAGGGCGGGATCAGAGGTCCCGAGATCGAGCGCGTGCTCGGTTCGGCGGCGGCTGCGGTTGGAATGGGCCGGCCCTTCTACGCCGAGCCGCGCCTTCCCGCCCGGATCCTCGGCGAAGAGGGTGCGCGGGTCGTCTGCGAGAACTGCAACAACTGTACGGTGCCGCAGGTCGCGGGCGCACGCGGGGTCTGTCGCACCCCGAGCGTGCTCGCGGAACGCGGGCGGCTGGCCCGCGAGGGGGCCTACGAGCGCTGATGGTCGAGGTCGTCTTCCTCGTGGCCGTCGCGCTGCTCGCAGGCGGGGTGCTCGCGAGCTTCGTTCCCCTCGTGCCGGGTGCGCTGCTCTCGCTTTCGGGGATCTATCTCTACTGGTGGCAAAGCGGGTTCGCAGAGCCCGGCCCCGTCTTCCTCGTCGGGGCAACCCTGCTGGGGCTGCTCGCGCTCGCGTTCAACCTGCTCTCGGGCGTGATCTCCTCGACCGCGAGCGGTGCGTCGCTGAAGACGGCAGCGATCGCCGGCTTCGTCGGCTTCGCGCTGCTCTTTCTCACCGGTCCGCTCGGTATGCTTGCGGGCGTGGTAGTCGCGACCTTCCTCCTCGAACTCGACCGCTCGGGCGACGTTCGCGAGAGCGTCCGGACGGCGGTCTACACGACGGTAGGAATGCTCGCTTCGACGGCGATGCAGGTCGTCCTCACCGGCGCGCTGCTCGTCGGGTTCCTGTTCGTCGTGTGATGATACCGTCGGCTATTGGAGGCTGTGGTGTCCAAAATACGCAGTTTCGGAGCGTGTACGTCCGACCATCTCGGCGATCGTCTCGAAATTACAGCCGACAGTACGAGTCAGCGCTCGGATCGGATCCCCCTGGCGTCCGAGACGAACTCGGCGTGGTCCCGGTGCCAGTTCTCGACCGCCTCGGGGTCGCGGTACGCGAGGTCGGTACCCTCGTGTGAGAGCGCGAGCGTCCCTCCCTCGCGTTCGCAGCGATAACAGACGGCGACGTGGCCGTGCGGGGCCGCCTCGGCGTCCGGCGGGCGGTGGTAGACCCCGACGAGGTCGGCGATCCGAACGTCGAGCCCGGTCTCCTCGCGCGTCTCCCTGACGGCGGTCTCGGCGGGCGACTCGCCGGGATCGACGAACCCGCCGGGAAGCGACCACGTCCCGTCGTCGGCCCGTTTCATCAGCAGAACGAGTCCCTCGTCGTCGAAGACGACCGCTTCCGCGCCGACGTTCGGCGTGACGTGTCCCAGATCGCGCCGGAGCCGCTCTTTCGTCTCCTCGGGCGGCAGGTCGAGCGTCTCGCCGTACGCCTCGGAAACGAGGTCGAGGATCCGTCGATACCGGCGTTCGTCGTAGGGGTCCTCGGCGTACCGCAGCCCGTTTTTCGCGTGGATCCGGAGTTCGTCGAGCAGCGCAAGGAGGTCCATCGATCGGGGGGTCGGGCCGGCGCGGGGAAAACGTTCGGCCGACTATTCGAGCCGGGTTCCGTCCCGCGGACAGTACGCGAACTCCTCGCTCGTCGTCTCGAAGCCACAGCGCGGGCAGCGTTTGGTCGGCGGCGAGCGCCGGAACAGAAACGGAACGAAGGGGATCAGCAGGAAGAAGAGGAGGGTGTCGAAGTAGATCCACGCGAGGACGCTGATCGCGAGGCTCGCGAGCACGCCGACGAGCGCGGTGGTCCAGCGGGCGTCCATATCCACCGTAGCGCCCGCAGGCGAAAGGAGCTGCCGAAATCCGTAGCTATAGGCGTCCCGGACCCGTAGTCCATCGAAATGGCTTCGTTCAGCACGCGGATCGTCGAACTCCTGCCGCACTATCTGGCGATGATCGCGGTGATGTTCGCCGTGTTGCTCGCGATTCAGGAGTTCTACGGCGACATCGGCTTCTGGCCCTCGTTCGCGGTGGCGATCGCCGTCGCGATCGCCTATCCCTTCGTCGTCCGCCGCCTCGGGGTCGCCCCCGAGGCGTGGCAGCGAAGCGAACGTTGAACTGACAGGAATCAGCGATACGTCGCCAGCTCCGGCACCTCCACCGTCCCGGTGAGAGAGCCCTCGACGCCGGCGAGCGCCCCACGGGCGACCGTCTCGACCGGGAGCGGCCGGGAGTTCCCCAGCCGGGCGGCGAGCGGGCCCGCAGCGTCGAGCAGCGAGAACAGCCGGTCGACGGGTGGAGGAAAGTGCGGCTGGTCGGGGCCGTAGACCGGGCCGGGACGCAGGACGACGAGGGCGAAATCGAGCCCGGCGAGCGCGCGTTCGGCCCGGTGTTTCGCGTCGAGATACGCCTCGCGGACGAACGGCGGCTGGACGCCGGCCGAGAAATGAACGAACCGCTCGACGCCGGCGCGTTCGGCCTCCAGCCCGACGAGGATCCCGGCGTCGCCGTTGATCCGCTCGAACGTGCTCTCTGGCGGCGATTCGTCGATGATTCCGACCGAGTGGACCACGGCCCCACAGCCGTCGAGCCGTGAGCGCCACGCCGCCGGGTCGAAGACGTCGGCAGCGACCCACTCAACGTCGTCGTGCCACGGTTCGCGGTGGTCGGGGCTGCCCGTTCTGGAGACGCTCGTGACGTCGTGCCCGCGGTCGATCGCCCGCTCGCAGACCTCGCGTCCGATGAAGCCGCTGCCGCCGGTGACCAGGAGGTTCACGCCGGACGATGGGACGGGAAGTACATAGCTCCCGGCGAGCACCTGAAGTGTCCTCGTCCCAACTGGGCGTATGGACACGACGGTTCTCGTGGTCGGCGGCGGGGCGACCGGCGCGGGCGTCGCGCGCGATCTATCGATGCGGGGGGTCGAGGTCACGCTCGTCGAGCGCGGCGACTTTGCGGGCGGGACCAGCGGGCGTTCTCACGGCCTACTCCACAGCGGCGCGCGCTACGTCCCCGGCGACGAGGAGGGCGCACGCGAGTGCATCGCGGAGAACCGCGTTCTCAAACGGATCGCGCCCCACTGCATCGACGACACGGGCGGGCTGTTTCTACAGGTCGCGGGCGACGATCCCGAGTACGTCGAGGAGAAACACGCGGCCTGCGAGGAGCTGAGGATCGAGGTCGAGGAGCTCTCGGCGGGGGAAGCGAGGGAACTCGTGGCGGATCTCGCACCCGAGATCGAGCGCGCGCTGCGGGTGCCCGACGCGGTGATCCACCCCACGCGCCTGACGGTCGCGAACGCCGCCGACGCCCACGAACGCGGGGCGACGCTGCTCGCTCACACCGAACTGACCGACCTGCTGGTCGAAGACGGACGGGTCGTGGGTGCGGTCGTCGAGGACGAGTCCGGCGAGCGGACGATCCGCGCGGAGTACGTCGTCAACGCGACCGGCGCGTGGGCCGGAACGCTCGCGTCGCTCGCTGGGATCGACGTGGAAATGACGCCGTCGAGCGGGGTGATGGTCGCCGTCGAGTACGACGGTCTGGACACCGTTCTCAATCGCGCGCGTCCCGCGGCCGACGGCGACATCGTCATCCCGCACCCCGAGCAGGTCGTGCTGGGGACGACGAGCGTCGACGTCGAGGACCCCGACGAGTTCGAGAGGGACGACGCCGAGGTCGAGCGGATGTTCGAGGAGTGTGGTGCGATGCTCTCGGGACTGGATCCCGAGCGGATCGACCGGGTCTACTGGGGGGTTCGCCCGCTGTACAGCGAGGACAGGGAGCGCTACGAGGGGCGACAGATCTCACGGGGCTTTTACCTGCTCGATCACGCGGACCGTGACGGGATCGAAGGGTTCGCGAGCGTCGTGGGCGGGAAGCTCACGACGTACAGGAAAATAGCCGAGGCGACGAGCGATCACGTCTGCGAGCGACTGGGCGTCGAGGCGGCGTGTCGGACCGCCGAGGAACCGTTGTTCGGGGCCGACCGCGAGGGAGCGATCGACGAGGTGATCCGGGAGTTCGGCGTCGAGAACCCGGCGGATTCGGACCTCGTTTCCCGGTAGCCCAACGCTCTTTTCGACGGCACGAGAACCGGGAGGGGATGAGCGAGAACCGCCAGTGGATCCTGCGGAGTCGACCCGAGGGGAAACCAACGAACGACGACTTCGGGTTCGAACCGTGCGAGAAAACCGAGCCGGCGGCGAACGAGGTGCTCGTCCGGACGCGCTATCTCTCGGTCGATCCGTACATGCGCGGGCGGATGCGCGAGGGCGACTCGTACGCCGAGGCGTGGGCAGTCGGCGAACCGATGCGGGCGGGCGTCGTCGCCGAGGTCGAGACCTCGAAACACGCCGACTTCGAGGCCGGCGACGTTGTGATCGGCGAGCTCCGGTGGGCAGAGTATGACGTCGCGCTCGGCAGCGAACTCTCGTCCGTCGATCCCGACGTCGCGCCGATCTCGACGGCGCTCGGGGTGCTCGGAATGCCCGGTCGAACCGCCTACTTCGGCACGCTGGACGTCGCCGAGCCGAAACCCGGCGATACGATGGTCGTGTCGGGAGCCGCCGGTGCGGTTGGCTCCGTTGCCGGTCAGCTCGGCCGGATGGCCGGCGCGCGCGTCGTCGGGATCGCCGGCTCGGATCGGAAGTGCGAGTGGCTCACCGAGGAGCTCGGCTTCGATACGGCGGTGAACTACAAGCGAGAGGACGTCCGCGAGGCGCTTTCGGACGCGTGTCCCGACGGGATCGACGTCTACTTCGACAACGTGGGCGGGGAGATCACCGACGCGGTCTTCGGGAACCTGAACCGGGACGCGCGGGTCGCGGTCTGTGGGCAGATCGCCCTGTATAACGCGACCGAGCGCCCGACCGCCCCGCGAAAGCTGATGACGCTGATCGAGAAGACCGCCCGCGTCGAGGGCTTTCTCGTGTTCGATTACGCCCCGCGGTTCGAGGAGGCGACGAGGCGACTCGGGCGGTGGGTGCGCGAGGGCGAAATACAGTACGAAGAGACGATCACCGAGGGGTTCGAGAACGCGCCCGAGGCGTTCATCGGGCTGTTCGAGGGCGAGAACGTCGGCAAGCAGCTCGTCAGGGTCGAGTGATCGACCGATCGTCGCTTGCGGGCGAAGCGGTCAGCGAGGGGTCGAACCGCGCTCGATCAGTCGTCGGTGTCGACGTTCGAGCCGGCACCCGATCCGCGGGTTTCGGGACTGGTCGAGGCCCCGACTTCGTCGCTCGCTTGCCCCGCCCAGTCGTCGATGTTCTCCGCGACGTACCCGCGCGCGCCGAACCCGAAGGCGATGCCGAGGCCGATCGCGAACGCGAGCCCGAGGCCGCCGGCGACGGCGGCCGCGAAGATGTAGAGGATCTCGACGTCGACCTGCATCGTATCGAGTGCCACCACGATCACGACGAAGTAGAGGAACGCCTGGACGCCGCTCGCGAGGACCGACGTGTAGCGGTCGTTGGTGGTCGCGCTCGAGCGTTCGATCACGTCGCCGACGACGTCGACGACGATGAAGCCGACGACGATGATGACGAGTCCGCCGAGGAACGCCGGGAGGTACGAGGCGGCGTCGGCGATCCACGCCGACAGCAACGGGATGTTGAGGACGTTCGCGGCCGCGAGGATCGCCAAGAAGTAGACGTAGTACGCCGCGAGCGTGCCGAACGTGCGCGAGACGGCGTCTTCGCTCCCGCCGAGCATGTCGCCGATCGGAGTTCGGAGCGTCAGGCGGTCGAGTTCGACCTTGTCGACGACCGTACTGACGATCCGGGCGACGACCCGGCCGATGATCCAGCCGATGAGTAGGACCAACAGTGCCCCGATCAGTCGCGGGACGAGCAGGGCTATCTCCGTAATGAGTTGTGAGAACGGTTCGAGGATCTGGTCTAGCTGTTGTTGTAAGACGGTGTATGGCTTCATGATGTGCCTGTGGCGCTCCCCATCGAAGCGCCCGATAGGATAGACGAACGGCCGAGGACAGGGTGTTGGGCTTGCACATCACGGCCGGACTCATCGACGAGGGCGACTTTCGTGGTGATCGAGGCGTGTTGCGCTTGCGTGTGCGTGCCCACCACGGCGTTTCGAACAGTCGCCCTCGCAACCGTGTTCGACTCGGCGGATCAGCGCCGCGTGACCGGCTCGCCGGGGTCTTCGCGGCCCCACGCCAGCGCGTTCTTGATGAACGTTTTGTGGGCCCGTCGCAGGCGCTCGGAGACGGCCTGATGGGAGATATCGAACTCCGCGGCCAGCCCCTCGATGTCGATCCCGCGGGGGATGTCGTAGTAGCCCCGGTCGAGGGCGGTCACGAGCGTGAGATACTGATCTTCCGTGAGACCGAACCGGCCGTGACGGGTCTCGTCCATCTCGTAGATCGCCCGGATCGTGACCTCGAACTCCGAGCGAGAGAAGAATTCGTGGGTCGCAGAAAGCGAGTCACGATCGGGAAACAGCACGCGGAAGAACCAGCCGTCGCTCGATCCTCGGGCGTTGAGAACGGTCGCGTGGTCCTCGGTGAGGATGCGAACGAGCACGCGGATCCGGTACACCCAGTCCATCCGGAAGAGGTACTCCCCGTCGTACTCGTCGAGCAGTTCGACGTTCCTGACCGTCGAGTCCTCGTCGAGTGCCGACCGCAGCGCCGCGAGGTCCTCGGTCATCGCCCACAGGTAGGGAATCGTGATCGACTGGTCGTGTGCGACGACCCGGACCAGTTCGAACGTCGCGTTCGGGACCGATCGAAGGGTCTCTTCGAGGGCGAACCCCGCGGTCGGGATCTCGACTTCGGCGATCGTACCCATTGGCCGAGTATCACGACCGAGCTACATAGACCTGTCCGACCATGCGTCGAGTTAACAATGATAGGCAGAAGGGTATTAACGATCCGGGCGTAATCATCAGCCAAGCGAAATATGTGGCCATGGGAACACGTCATCGTCGGCTACGTCGCCTTCTCGCTGTTCAGCCACCTCGTCTACCGCGAGGGGCCGAGCGCCGGGGCGACGGTCGCGGTCGTGTTCGCCTCGCTGCTCCCCGACCTGATCGACAAGCCGCTGGCGTGGCAGTTCGGCGTCTTCGACGGTGGGTATGCGATCGGCCACTCGATATTCTTCGCGGTGCCCCTGTCGATCCTCGTCGGCGTGCTCGCCCACCGGTGGGGTCGAACCCACGTTGGACTCGCGTTCTGCGTCGGCTACCTGCTTCACCTGCCGAGCGACCTGCTCCCCCAGTACGTCCGGGACGGAACGGTCCCGACCGAGCGGATCCTCTGGCCGATCGAACGGGCCGAAAGCCCCGATCACGGCGGGCTGGTCGACGGCTTTTTTGCCAACTTCCTGCCGTATCTGACCGAGCTGGGTGGGATGGAGCCGACGCCGTATCTCTACGCGCAGTTCGGGCTGGCCGGCTTCGCACTCCTGCTGTGGATCTACGACGGCATGCCCGTGGTCCGCGAACTGCTCGTCGGCACCCACCGGCGAATCTCGGAGGTCGAAGAATCGTGACGGGCCAGACCCTCGTCACAGAAGATAGCACCCGACAAACTGAGAGTTGTTCGCATGGTAATCC
>JAWARX010000076.1:0-3053 GCA_038893155.1 Halalkalicoccus sp. | reverse complement strand
CTTGTCCCCGCCCCAGACGGCGGCGAAGAGGCGGTCTACCTGCTCGAGCTCGCCCACGTCCGCCAGCTCGCGGACCTCCACGCCTGCTGTGTCGGCGGCCCGGAGCGCCTCGCGAATCCCGTCGACCCCGCTGGGGGAGGGGTTCTCGAGGTCGACGTAGCCGGTGACGGTGACGTAGGGAACCGAGACGTTCTCGCGGGCGGTCTCGACGATCGCCTCGACCTGCTCGTCGGGGAGGTCGGTCTCGGCGAGCGCCTCCTGACCGTGGATCGCGGCCGCCTCGAACCCCTCGTAGAGCCCGCCGTGGACCTCGATGAGGTCGTTTGCGACCTCGGTGTACGTCGAATCGGCGACGTCCTCGCCGAAGGCGAGGCTCATCCACTTATCGGCCTTCTGATCGTTCTTCCAGCGCTGGATCGTCTCCTTTCGCTGGTGTTCGTTGACGTCCTTCAGCGAGAGGTCGATCTGCTGGGAGCCCGTGTCCACTTCCAGCACCTTACAGACGACGGTCTGGCCGACGCGGACGTGATCGCGGACGTTCTTGATCCAGCCCGAGGCGACCTCGGAGATGTGGATCAGCCCCTGTTTGTCCTCGTACTCCAGCAGGTCGACGAAGACGCCGAATTCCTCGATCTCCTCGATCTTGCCGACGACGAGTTCGCCGGGGGATGGCCAGCCGCTGTATTTCATTATCGTGCCTCGGCGGTCTCGCCCGAACGGTTCTCGACGGTCTCCAGTACGTCGGCGTCGAACTCGGCTTTCCCGCCGGTGGGCCGGGCGAGCGTGTGCCCGCAGACCGCACACGCGACCTCCGAGGAGACCTTATCGAAGACGATCTGTTCGTTCTCGCAGTCCGGGCACCCGAGTGTGTAGAAGTTTCCTGCCATGATTACTCCTGGAAGTCGACGCGGCCGGCACGCCATCCCTCGCGCAGGTGGGCCTTGCCACACTCGCCACAGCGGTACTTGAAGTCGGTCTTGCTCGTCGGTTTCCCCCCGCTGGGAACCTTCGAGAACTTGCCGTCGTTGCCGATGCCGCTCTGGCGCTCGCGCTGGCGGTCGATCCACTTCATGCCGGTTTGGCGTCCCGTCCTCGTTTTCTCGAGTTCGTGTTCGTGGTGTTCGTTACAGAACGGACAGTAGGTGTTGAATCGCCGTGGGATCTCCATTCTTGACCGAGCGTTACACACGACGGCTTAAAACCCGTTTGGTTGCCCGCCGTCTCTGCAAAGGTTGATGTGGCTACCGGCCCGAGAATCGACCGTGAATCGGCACCGACGGCTGTGGCGAAAACCACGCGACACAGCGTCGATCGAACTGTCGGTGTCCTCGATGTCGGACCGGGTGAACTGAGCTATATGTACACTGGAATCCTCGGAGGAGCGCTGCTCGGGGCCGTCCTCCTCGTCGCCTGTCTGGTGATCGCGCGCCGACTGAACGAATCGACCGAACGGATCGTCGCCGACGGCGAGCGATCCGCCGCCGAGCTTCAACCGGACGGTAGTGAGCGAAGCGGCGCTTCGCGATCCACGTCGGCGGTCTCCTCCGACGGTGGCGTCGCGACCGGCTACGGCTTCGTCACCTCGAAACCGACCGGACTGGCACGCTGGCTCACGACCGTCGACCACCGCGACATCGGCATTCTCTATCTTACGTTCGGGGTGTTCATGTTCCTCTGGGGCGGCACGGACGCGATGATGGCCCGGACCGAACTGCTGACGCCGAACGCCGAGGTGTTTGGGATCCAGACGTACAACGAACTCTTTACGACTCACGGCGTGACGATGCTGTTTCTGTTCGCGACGCCGATCCTTTTCGGCATCGCGAACTACTTCCTGCCGCTGATGGTCGGGGCCGACGACATGGCGTTTCCCCGGATCAACGCCATCGGCTTCTGGGTGCTGCCGCCCGCCGCCGTGTTGATGCGATTTGGAATCATCAGCGACGCGATGGCGACGATCCTCGCGCCGGTCGTTCCCGCAGTCTCCGCGCTGTTTTTCGGGTTCCAACCGATCGACATCGCGTGGACGCTGTACCCGCCGCTGTCGACACAGACGGTCAACCCCCAGATCGACATGTTCCTGCTCGGGCTGCATCTCTCGGGGATCGGGACGACGCTCGGAGCGATCAACATCATCGCGACGATCTTCGTCGAGCGCTCGCCCGACGTCACCTGGGAGCGCCTCGACATCCTCTCGTGGACGCTGCTCGTTCAGGCGGGATTGATCCTGTTTGCGTTCCCGCTTCTGGGCGCGGTGTTGATCATGTTGCTTCTGGATCGCAACATCGGCACGACGTTCTTCGCGGTCGAACACGGCGGCTACATCCTCTATCAGCACCTCTTTTGGTTCTTCGGCCACCCCGAGGTGTACATCCTCATCCTCCCGCCGTTCGGACTTGTCAGCCTCATTCTCCCGAAGTTCGCGGGCCGGAAGCTCTTTGGCTACAAGTACATCGTCTACTCGACGCTGGCCATCGGCGTGCTCTCCTTTGGGGTGTGGGCCCACCACATGTTCACGACCGGGATGGACCCCCGGATCGGAAGCGCGTTCATGGCGGTGACGATCGCCATTGCCGTGCCCTCGGCGGTGAAAGTGTTTAACTGGATGACTACCCTCTGGGACGGCGACATCAACCTCGAAGCGCCCATGTTGTTCTGCATCGGCGGGATCTCGACGTTCATCGTCGGCGGCGTCACCGGGATCTTCCTCGGCTCGATCCCCGTCAACCAGCTCTATCACGCGACGTACTACGTGGTCGGCCACTTTCACTTTCTCGTCTCGGGAATCATCCTCTTTGCCGTCTTCGCGGGTATCTACTACTGGTTCCCGCTGATGAGCCGACGGATGTACGACAAGCGCCTCGCGGCGGCGCACTTCTGGCTCTCGTTCGTCGGTGTGAACCTACTGTCGTTCGGCATGCTGATCCTGGGAATGCTCGGAATGCCACGGCGGTCCGCGACGTACCCCGTGGAGTTCCTGCCGCTGCAGCTCGTGGCCGGCCTCGGGGCAGCGTTGCTCGCGCTCGGACAGGTGATCTGGCTGTACAACATGA
>JAWARX010000075.1:0-9003 GCA_038893155.1 Halalkalicoccus sp. | reverse complement strand
CCGGCCCGGGGTGAAGTTCCCGCGCTCCGGCTCGGTGCTCGCCGCGGGCGCGCTCGCGACCCACATGCTCGTGCCGCCGACGCCCGGCCCGCTCGCGATGGCCGCTGAACTGAACGTCGATCTGGGGCTTGCGATCGTCATCGGGTCGCTCGTCGCGCTTCCAGCCTCGCTTCTCGGCGGCGTGGTCTACGGCCGGTTTCTCCACGGTCGCGAGGACTTCCCGCTTCGCGAGGCGATGGGCTCCTCGCCGGAGGACCTCCGGGAGAAATCCGAACGACCGACCAGCGAGCTCCCACCCCTCTTCGAGTCGTCGCTCCCGATCGTCGTCCCGGTCGTGCTCATCGCCTCGAACACGGTCGCTGGCGTGCTCGTCGAGGGTGGGACCCTCCCCGAGGGCGGTCCGATCGACGCGCTCACGTCCTTTCTGGGCGATCCGAACTTCGCGCTGACGGCCGCGGCGTTGCTCTCGGCGTACACCTTCTTCCGGATGGAGATGGCCGGCGACAGGAGCCGATTCGGCGACGAACTGACCGAGGCGATCAAAAGCGGCGGCAACATCATCGCCATCACCGCCGCCGGCGGCACCTTCGGCGCGATGCTCGCGGCGGCGGGCGTCGGCGAGTACATCGCCGGCGGGCTACAGGAGCTCGGGCTCGGCCTGCTCTTTGCGGGCTGGCTCATCGCCGCGGTCATCCGCGTCGCACAGGGCTCGGGCACGGTCGCGATCCTGACCGGCGCGGCGATCATGGCCCCGCTCGCGGGCGGGTTCGACGCCAACCCGGTCTACCTGATGATGGCCGTCGGCTTCGGCGGGATGATCGCGCCGTGGTACAACGACAGCGGCTTCTGGATCATCAGCGAGGTCGCGGGGATCACCCAGCTCGAGACGTTCAAGACCTACTCCGCGGTCGCGACGATCATGTCCGTCTCCGGTCTGTTGATCGTCCTCGTCCTCTCGACGCTGGTGCCCCTCTAGATCGAGAGCGCCCGGTCGACCGCCTCGCCGATCTCCGCTTTCTGGCTCTCGTCGAGGGCGACCAGCGGCGGCCTGACCTCGTCGGAGGGGATCACGTCGCGATGCACCAACGCGGCCTTCGTCGCGGGGGCGAAGCCGTACTCGACACAGAGTTCAAAGAGTGGTGCGACCGCCTCGCGCTGGAGGGTCGAACCGCGCTCCGCGTCCGCGGTTTCGAGCAGTTCGGCAAAGACCTCGGGAATCACGTTCGCCAGCGCGTGGACTCCTCCACTGGATCCCATCCGCAGGGCGGGCACGAGCAGGGTGTCGAAGCCCTGAAAGAGGACGAACTCCTCGGGGGTCTGACGATCAACCGAGAGGAAATACGAGAGGTCGCCGCTCGTGTCTTTCATCCCTCGCACTGATTCGCGTTCGGCGAGCGCTCCCACGGCTTCGGCGGGGATTTCGTCGCCGACGTACATCGGGATGTTATAAAGGTACAGCGGTAGGGCCGTCTCCTCGGCGATCGCCTCGAAAAAGCGCCGTGTTCCCGCCGGGGCGTTCGCGGTGTGAAAGTACGGCCCGACGATCGCGGCGGCGTCCGCACCCGCCGCCGCGGCCTCGTCGATTCGATCGAGCGTCTCGGGAACGCTCGTGCCCGCCGCGCCGGCGATGACGGGCGCGTCGCCCGCGGCCTGCTCGACGGTCTCGACCACGCGGCTGCGCTCTTTCGGTGTGAGGCTCGCGAACTCTCCCGTGGTACCGCAGGGAAAGAGGCCGTCGACGCCCCCATCGAGGATGAACTCGGTGAGCGAGGATAGAGCGTCCTCGTCGACCTCGCCTCCATCGTTGGCGAGGGGCGTGACGATCGGACACAGGACGCCGGTGAAGGAACTGTCGAACGTTGGCATACTGTTCGCTCCGAGGACCACGCTCAAAGGAGTTTTCTTCGCGGTAACGCGCTAGTCGAGCGGCCAGAACTCGCCCGCGTCGAACGCGAGCGCTTCGAGCGGGCCGACCGAGACGTCCTCGCGCCCTTCCAGTTCGCGGGCGATCGGCTCCGAGACGAGCAGGTCGTCGGGCTCCATCGTGTTTGCGATCCGGGCGACCCGAAGCTCCGAGGGGTCGGCGATCCCGGTCGTCGAGCAGGCCAGTATGAGAGCGGTCAGGTCGTCGGGCACGACGAAGGGAATCCGCGCCCGCGTCGGCTCGCCGCTGGTGACGATGTTGACGTACATATCGTCGAGCGCCAGTTCCTCGACCACGTCCCGATGAACGAAATCGGCAAGCCCGAGCCCCAGCCCGTTTCCGTGCGAGGCGGGCGTGAGCGAGCGCGCGTAGATCCGCGTCACCTCCGGCCTCTCTGGCTCGTCCTCGCCGTGAAAGCACACCCGCCCGACGACGTTCGTGTCCATGCCGGTCCCCGAGACGTCCTTGCCGATCTCGTCGAGCACCAGCAGGTCGAGATCGGAGACGGGGAGCATCGGGAGTTCCTCGCGCGCCCGGTCGAGCAGTTCGGGCTCCCGATCGAGAATTCCCTCGGCGGGAACGCCCTCGACGTGGGTCGCCCGATCGGCGGCGTTCTCGATCAGCGCGATCCCGCCCAGAATAGGACTCTCCTCGACGATCAGCTCCGCGCGCTCCCGGATCACGTCGCTGAAATCCGCCGCCAGCCCGGCGTTGTGCAGCGATTCCGCGCCGCGGTGCTTTCCCAACCCGATCACCGCCATCTTACAGAGCCCGCTCTCGACCGGTCCCCGAAAATCGGTGTGGGGCTTTATTCGATTGGCGAGGATCACCCCGTCCATCGCGAGGGCCTCGCGTGCGACGTAGACCGGCCGTTCCAAACTATCTTCTCCGACCTCCTCGACTTCCATCGACGTGTGGATCGGACAGTCCATCCGCTTCTCGGTGATTCCCAGTGCTTCGAGCGTCTCGCGTTGCCCCTCGCTCGTCGCGCCGCCGTGAGAGCCCATCGCGGCGAGGACCGACGGCTCGAACCCTCGCTCTCGGAGCTCCTCGACCGCGCTTTCGAGCAGCGCGGGCATGTCGTGAATGCCGCGGCTCCCGGCGGTGATCGCGACCGTCGCGCCGGGATCGAGCGTTTCGAGCGGCAGCTCCGAGACGGCCGCGCGGGCGGCCGCGTCGATATCCTCGATCGAGTCGAGGTCGCGCTCGCGGGTCACGCGCGCGAAGCGCGGCAGGTCCTCGGGTTCGACGTCGTTTGCTCCCCGAAGCGTCCCGCGGTCGGGAAACTCGACGTTCATCGTCCCTCGCCCTCCGCCCGCCTCCGGGCCATCTCGCTTGCGACCTCGACGGCGTCGAGCAAGCTCCGTTCGCTCGCGACCCCCTCGCCGGCGATGTCGAAGGCGGTGCCGTGGTCGACGCTCGTCCTGATTATCGGCAGGCCGATCGTGACGTTGACCCCCGAGACCGCCCCGCCCTCGGTGAACCCCAGCATCTTGATCGGGATGTGGCCCTGATCGTGGTACATCGAGACGACACAATCGGCCGCGCCGCGGGCCGCCCCCACGTAGACCGTATCGGGTGACTCGGGACCGAACGCGTCGATCCCCTCCTCGCGAGCGCGCTCGACCGCCGGCTCGATCTCCTTTCGATCTTCCTCGCCGAGCAACCCCCCGTCGCTGGCGTGGGGGTTCAACCCCGCGACGGCCACCGTCGGCGAGTCGATCCCCAGCTCCCGCAGCGCCTCGTCGGTCACGCGGATCGTGTCGAACACCCTGTCCTCGCTCACGAGGTCGCATGCCTCCCTGAGGGGAACGTGCGTGCTGACGTGGGTCACCCGGAGGTCTCCCTCGATCAGCATCATCGAGTAGTTCTCCGTGTCCGTGTAGTCGGCGAGCATCCCCGTGTGTCCGGCGTATTCGCTGCCCGCGAGCTTCGTCGCCTGCTTGTTGATCGGCGCGGTCGTGATCGCGTCGATCGAACCTTCGAGAGCGAGCGAAATCGCCCGCTCGACGTACGCCAGACTCGCCGCACCGTAGGCCTCCCGGACGACCCCCCGCTCTAGCTCCGCGACGTTGTCCAGATCGAGCACGGGGATCCGGTCGGGTCCGAACGTCGCTTCTGCGGGCGAGTCGACCCGCTCGACGTCAAGGTCGGATTCGCAGACCCCGCAGGCGCTCTCGATCACTCCGGCGTCGCCGATCACCAGCGGCTTCGCCGTCTCCCGGAGCTCGCGATACCCCTGAACGATCACCTCGGGGCCGATTCCGGCCGGATCGCCCATCGTGATCCCGATCGTCGGGTTACTCATCGTCGCCACCGAGGAACCGCAGGCAGTTAATCACTGTTTCCTCGCGTCCGAACCCGCCAGCCTTCGTGACGACCGGCGTGCCGTCGGCCGGCCCGCCTCGAAGTCGGCTCGCCGGGATCCCCGCCTCGATTTCTTCGCCCGAAAGCGAGAGCCACTCCGCATCGAGCGCACCGAAGACGGCCATCGCCACGTCACCGCCGGTGACGAACAGCCCCGCCGGCTCGCCCGCGAGCGCCGCGCGGGCACCGCTCGAAAGCGCGCGGGTGACCCGCTCTCGGATCTCCTCCCCGTCGAGTCCCCGCTCCCGGCCGCGTTCGAGGGTCCGCTCGACCGCCTCGCGATCGGGGGCGGCCGTGACGACGGCGTGTTCGCCGGCCGCGAGGCGTTCCGCTGCCCGCCGGCCCGCTCTCCGACCTCCATCCTCGGGATTCCGAAGTAGCTCCGCGGGATCGAGCGCGATTACCCACATCTCGGGCAGCGCGGCGAGCTGTTCCAGCGAGCGTTCGCTCACGCTGCCGACGATCCCGAGCGCGCCCCCGTCGTTCGTGACCGACTGCGGCTCGCGGTCGGGCTCACCGGGGACCATGATGTGGCCCGCCAGCCCCGAACTGCCGACGAACAGCGTCCGCCCGTCGATCTCCCGGCCCGCTCGCGCGACCGCCTCGAGGTGCCGGTCGTGGACCGCGTCGCAGGTGACGACCGCCCCCTCGGGAACGTCGGCGAGCGCTTCGCTGACGGCCTCCGGGACGGCCGCGACGGTCTCGATCCCGAGATGGCGGGCGGGCCGACCCTGCCCGTCGAACAACGCCGGCAGGCGGGCGCTCGTGGGCCCGTTCGGGTCCTCTGCGTACTCGGTGTCCGAAAGCGGGCGGCCGTCGACGAGGTGATGGCCGCACGCGGTGAGCCGACCGACGGCAGGGGCGGCGGGCGCGACGAGCCCGCGGTCGAACCCGCAGTCCATCGCGCCGTGGACCTCCGCGGCGACGTTTCCCCGGAGCGTCGAGTCGACCTTTCCGTAGACCACCTCGGCGGCCGTCCCCGAGATCGCCCGGCGAACCCGCGGTTTCGCGGCGTCCGCGTCGGCGTACCGCGAATCGGTGTTCGCCGCCAGAACGGTCGCGTCGGGCGGGTCGCTCTCGGGACCGATCCCCACCGCCGTCTCGTAGCCCCGCCGGGCGAACGCGTGGGCGGTGTCGGTCGCGCCCGTCAGATCGTCGGCGACGACCAGTACGCGTGGCATGGCCTGGCTTTGCGCCCGACCGTGAAAACACCCGCCATCGGCAGCTTTTAACCCCTCCGTACCGGCCGAGTGTATATGAGTAACACGCCACAGCAACGACGTCGGCGGGAGAAACCGGAGGACCTGCCGAGCCGCGAAGTCACGGAGGGAACCGAGCGCGCCCCCCACCGCGCGATGTTCCGCGCGATGGGCTTCGACGACGAAGATCTCGCCTCGCCGATGGTCGGGGTCGCCAACCCGGCGGCGGACGTCACGCCGTGTAACGTCCACCTCGACGACGTGGCCGAACGTGCCGTCGAGGGGATCGACGAGGCGGAGGGGATGCCCATCGAGTTCGGGACGATCACGATCTCCGACGCCATCTCGATGGGCACCGAAGGGATGAAAGCCAGCCTGATCTCCCGGGAGCTGATCGCCGACTCCGTGGAGCTGGTGGCGTTCGGCGAGCGCATGGACGCGCTGGTCACGGTCGCGGGTTGTGATAAGAACCTGCCGGGGATGATGATGGCCGCGATCCGCACGGACCTCCCCTCGGTGTTTCTCTACGGGGGGTCGATCATGCCGGGCGAGCACCAGGGGAGAGAGGTGACGATCCAGAACGTCTTCGAGGGGGTCGGCGCGGTCGCGAGCGGCGACATGAGCGAGGAGGAACTCGACGAGCTCGAACGCCAGGCCTGCCCCGGCGCGGGCTCCTGTGGCGGGATGTTCACCGCCAACACGATGGCGTCCATCTCGGAGGCCCTCGGGCTGGCCCCGCTCGGCAGCGCGAGCCCGCCCGCGGAGGACGAGGAGCGCTACGAGGTCGCCCGCCAGGCCGGCGAACTCGCCATAGAGTGTGTCGAGGCCGACCGCAAGCCCTCCGATATCCTCTCGAAGGAGAGCTTCGAGAACGCCATCGCCCTGCAGGTCGCGATCGGGGGCTCGACCAACGGCGTGCTCCACCTGCTCGCGCTGGCCGCCGAGGCGGGGATCGACCTCTCGATCGAGGAGTTCGACGAGATCTCCAAAAGAACGCCGAAGATCGCGGACCTCCAGCCCGGCGGCGAGCGCGTGATGAACGACCTCCACGAGCTGGGTGGCGTGCCGGTCGTGATCCGGCGACTGATGGAGGCCGACCTGTTTCACGGCGACGCGATGACGGTGACCGGTCGGACGGTCGCCGAGGAACTGGACCGGCTGGACCTGCCCGCCGACGAGGAACTCGACGCCGACTTCCTGTACACCGTCGACGAGCCCAAACAGCCGGAGGGCGCGATCAAGATCCTGACAGGGACCCTCGCGCCCGACGGCGCGGTGCTGAAGGTCACGGGGGACGACAGGTTCCACCACGAGGGGCCCGCCAGAGTGTTCGAGACCGAGGAAACGACGATGGCGTACGTCCAAGAGGGCCACATCGAGAGCGGGGACGTGCTCGTCATCAGAAACGAGGGGCCACGCGGAGGGCCGGGGATGCGCGAGATGCTCGGCGTCACCGCCGCCGTCGTCGGCCAGGGCCACGAGGACGACGTGGCGCTGCTGACCGACGGGCGGTTCTCGGGGGCGACCCGCGGGCCGATGATCGGCCACGTCGCGCCCGAGGCCGCCGACGGCGGCCCGATTGCGCTGGTCGAGGACGGAGACACCGTCACCGTCGACATCCCCGAGCGCACCCTCTCGGTCGACCTGAGCGACGGCGAGCTCGCGGATCGACGGGAGAAGTGGGAACGGCGCGAGCCGCGCTACGCGAACGGCGTCCTCGCGAAGTACGGCGCGCTCTTCGGCTCGGCGGCGAACGGCGCGGTGACGAACCCGGGCGTCAAACGGGAGTAGCTCACTCAAAACCCGGATTACCTCATTTCTCGGGGCGGGCGCTCGGTACCGCCCCCGTCGGTTGATCGGCAGGCGTAGACGAACGCCACGAGAACGATTCCAGCGCAGAGGTCACCGGTTCACCAACACGATCCCGACTAGCGCGATCGCGACGAGACCGATCCCGATCCCCGAGAGGCCAGTGCCGTAGGCGAGATCCGCGATCGTGTGGATCACGCCGACGAACGCCAGTCCGAGTAGAACGAGGCTGATCGCGAGCGACCGTTTCTCCATGCGAGTGGGGAGGGCCCGACCGTCATCAACCCGTCGGCGCGGGAAAGACGACGACCGGCACGTCGTTTCTGGTGATCATCGAGAGCGCGTTGTCGCCAGTGAGCAGCTTCCCCCAGCGCGACCCCTCCCGGGGGAGGATCCCGACGGCGGTCGCCCCTTCGTCGCGGGCGACCTCGAAGACGGTCTCGGGGACGTCGGGGTCGGCGTGAAGCTCCGTCCCGACTGGAATCGACGCGTCCCGACAGCGCTCCTCGACGGTCGAGAGCGCTTCGTGTGCGTACTCGTACATCGCCTCCGGCGGGGCCTTGTTCGGCGCGCCGGGGGTCGTCTCGATGACGTACACGCCGTGAACTTCGCCGTCGGCGTTCGCGAGGTACGGCACCGCCGCCTCGCAGGTGGCCTCGGCGTCGCTCGCGCTCGCGACCGGCAGCACCACCCGTCTGAGGAGGTCCGGCGACGACATAGCGATCGACCGACGTTCGAGCCGGACGGCAATAAGTGCTCGCTGACTCCCCGACGGCGTTCGATTACGGGCCGTGAACCGAACCTCCCGATTTTATGTCCGTCGCCGTCGACGCACGGACGTGACACCGATGGCGGGCAGCCGATTCGACGGAATCGACCGATCTGGGAGGGAGCCGGCGGTACGATGAACCCGCTCGCGCTCGCGGAGCTGCCGGTCGCGGATCCCGCGCTCATCTTCGCGCTCGCGATCATCGTCTTCCTGGTCGCACCGCTCGCCTTCCAGCGCTACCGCCTGCCCGGAATCGTCGGCATCATCCTCGTCGGCGCGGCGATCGGTCCGAACGCACTCGGCGTCCTCGATCGGGACGCGACGATCGTCCTGCTGGGCGAGGTCGGGCTGATCTACCTCATGTTCCTCGCCGGGCTGGAGATCGACGTCGACGAGTTCGCCGCGAGCGTCGACCGGAGCGTCGTCTTCGGGCTGCTTTCCTTTCTCGTCCCGCAGGCGGTCGGCACCGCCGCCGGCATGGTCGTCCTCGACCTTTCCTTTGCGGCGGCGTCGCTGTTCGCCTCGATCTTCTCCTCGCACACCCTGCTCGCCTACCCGGTCGCCAACAAACTCGGGATCGTCGGCGACGAGGCGATCACCGCGACGATCGGGGGGACGATCGTCACCGACACCCTCGCGTTGCTCGTGCTCGCGGTGGTCGCGGCCTCGGCACGGGGGGCGCTCGACGCGGCGTTCTGGGTGCAACTCGGGATCGGTCTCGCACTCTTTTTCGCCGGCGTCTGGTTTCTCGTCCCGCGAATCGGGGTGTGGTTCTTTCGCGGCCACAACGACGAGAGCTACTTCGAGTTCCTCTT
Organism: Halalkalicoccus sp.; assembly: GCA_038893155.1. GTDB lineage: Archaea > Halobacteriota > Halobacteria > Halobacteriales > Halalkalicoccaceae > Halalkalicoccus. Next base: position 120 of record JAWARX010000075.1, on the reverse strand, counting down.
CGTGATGGCCGTCCTGTTCGTCTGTGCGTATCTCGCCGAGCTCGCTGGCGTCGAGACGATCGTCGGGGCCTTCCTCGCGGGGCTGGTTCTCAACCGGCTGATCCCCGAGCACGGCACGCT
>JAWARX010000074.1:0-9184 GCA_038893155.1 Halalkalicoccus sp. | reverse complement strand
GCGCCGCGCGCTCTTTATCCTCTACGAGAACGATCTGGCCTCGTATCGCCGCCTGCGCGACGAGGATTCGGGCTGGCTCACGTATCTGTGGACCTTCGAGTACGAGAACATCCCGGAGAACTTAGCCGAGGAGATGGAACGCCTGCTCGACGCCCTAGAGAACCGCGAGGACTACGAGCGCGACCACGAGTTCTACCTCTGTGAGATCTGCTCCATCCGCTTCGAGTTCGGCGAGGCGATGGACTTCGGCTTCGAGTGTCCCGAGTGTGGCTCGCCGCTGGAATCGATGGATAACGCGCGGCTCGTCGAGGCGATGGAACGGCGCGTCGAGGAGCTTCGAAGCGAACTCAACGTCGGCGTCGAGGCCTGATGGTCGTCCTCGCAACCAAGGTGACGGTCCACGGAGCGGCCCGCGAGCAGGCGCTCGACGGGCTGGAGTCGCTGGTCGGGAACGCCATCGGCGATCTCGACGTCGAGTGGACGATCGGGGTTCGCCACGACGATTTTCCCACGGTGAGCGTCGAGGGCGAAGACAGCGTGGTCGCCCGCAACGCGCTTCGCGAGGAGTGGGGCGAGATCACCGGCGAGTTCCGCGCCGGCGAGACCTACGTGGGGACCCTCAAATCGTGGGACGACGAGGGGTTCGTCCTCGACGCGGGACGCGACGTGCGGATCCCGACCGACCAACTCGGCCTCGGGCAGGGTCGGCCCGCCCAGCTGGTCGAGCGCTTCGGGCTGGTCCAACACCTGCCGATGACGTTCGTCTACGGCGGCGAGAGCGGGGACGGCGAGCCCTCACGGCTGGCCGACGCCGAACGCGACCGGCTGTACGAGTGGCGTCGCGGCCCCGGTCGCGTGAACGTCAACAACGCGACCCGCGGGGAGGTCCGTGCGACGGTCAACCGCGCGGGTCACGCAGAGGACATCGTCACCGTCGAGCGGTTGGGCCTGCTCGAACAGAGCGTCGTCTGTCGTGAGGGGACCGACCCCCCAGGACTCTTGGCGGCGATCGGGCCGCACCTCAGTTCGGAACTGCGCTGTGTCATCCCATCATGAACCGACGAGAGTTCCTCGCGAGCGGTGCGGCAGTCGGCACCGTCGCAGTGGCGGGCTGTGCGGGCTTCGGATCGGTGACGAGCGAGGAGGGGCTCGAAGAGGACGCCGAGTACGACTGGGAGACCGACGCCGACGCGACCATCGAGGTCGTCGAGGGCGAGTACAAAGCGATCTACACGATCGAGGACCGCTCGACGGTGCGACTCTATCAGTCGACGCGCTACGGCGACGACAACCCGATCGACGTGCGCGCGGTGCAGTTCCGGTATCCCGACGGCACCGTGGTCGGAACCGAAGAGGTCGAGGTCGAGGAGACCCGCTCTGCGGTGTACGTCCACCTGCCGACCGAGAACGGCCAGCTCGCGTTCACATCTGACTCGCGATCGCGCAACTTCGCGACCGACACGTTCGTCGAGGGCTCCTACGAGGTGATCCTCCCGCCGGGCTATCGCGTGGACAACTTCGTCCTCGGGAACGTCCGGCCGGGCGGCTCGGAGATCGAGGTGATCGACGACCGGACGCACATCCGCTGGGACGAGATGGACGCGAGCGCCATCTCGGTTCGCTACTACCTCGAACGCGACGTCTACCTGTTCGGCGGGCTGATCGTGGTCGCCTCGATCGGCGCGGCGATCGCGGGCGCGTACGTCTACCGGCAGATACAGGAACTAGAGCGCAAGCGCGAGGAGGCGGGTCTGGACGTCGACATCGAGGACGACGACAGCGAGCCGCCACCGGGAATGCGGTGAGTTTTAGCGCCGCGTCACCAACGCCGGGTATGCAGGTCGCGGTGGTCACGGTCGGCGACGAGATCCTCGCGGGCGACACGATCAACACCAACGCCGCGTGGATCGGCAAACGCCTCGCAGAGCGTGGCGTCGACCTCGAACGGATAACCGTCGTCCCCGACCGCGTGAGCGAGATCGCCCGCGTCGTCAACGAGTACCGCGCGGCGTACGACGCCGTAATCGTCACCGGCGGGCTGGGCCCGACCCACGACGACCTGACGATGGAGGGCGTCGCCGCGGCTGTCGGCCGCGAGGTCGAACGAAACGAGGAGGCCCTCTCGTGGCTCACCGAGGAGGGCGGCTACACGCGAGAAGACCTCACGACGGGAACCGCCGACCTTCCGCGGGGAGCGCGCCCGCTTCACAACGACGTGGGCGTCGCTCCCGGAGCCGTGATCGAGGGGATCTACGTGCTGCCGGGCGTGCCGAGCGAGATGAAAGCGATGTTCGAAGCGATCGAAAGGGAGTTCGAGGGCGAACCTCGCTACACCGATCTCGTCTACACGACCGAACCCGAAAGCGCGCTGCTTCCACGGCTCAGCGAGGTCCGAGAACGCTTCGACGTCTCGGTGGGGAGCTACCCCGGCGACGGCGTGCGCCTGAAACTCACCGGAGCCGACGAGGAGACGGTCGCGGCGGCGGCCGACTGGCTCCGCGAGCGCGTCGAGTCAGCGAAATAGCGGGGATGGTCCCCACCGGACCGCTCTGTCAGAGGCACCACCGGTACGGTCCGAGTGGGAACCAGCAGATGTAGTAGACGACCACCGAGTATATAATTATTGATCCTGTTGGTCAGCGGTAGAGGTAGAACAGCCACGCGAGCGTCAGGGCGACGCTGATGAGCAGCACCGAGGTGCCGAGGACTTCGATGGGGTACGTGCCGTGTTGCTCCAGCGGAAGCGGGTACATGCCTCACCCTGTGTGGCGCTGTTTTATAAGTATTGACGACTCGCGTTCGCGGTCGCATACCGTGGCGATCGGCGGGCCTTTGGCGGTCGACGGGCTACGAGAGGTATGTCATCTATCGGTTTCGTCTGTAACCCGATCGCGGGGATGGGCGGGCGGGTCGGGCTGAAGGGGACGGACGGGAAGGTCGCGGAGGCGCGCGAACGGGGAGCCGAGCCCCACGCGCCCGAGCGAGCGAGCGCGGCGCTTGCGGCGCTTTCCGAGCGTGCGCCGGAAACGGAGATACTGGCCTGTGGCGATCCGATGGGCGAGTCCGAAGCGCGCGAGGCCGGCTTCGACCCGGAGATCGTCTACGAACCGCCCGAGGAGACGACCGCCGTCGACACCCGCAAGGCGGTCCGGCGGTTCCTCGAGCGAGAGGTCGAATTGATCCTGTTCGTCGGCGGGGACGGCACGGCGACGGACGTCGCAAAAACGGTAACCGAGGCGGGAAGCGAGACGCCGATCCTCGGGGTGCCCGCCGGCGTGAAGGTCTACTCGTCCGTGTTCGGCGTCACCCCGCGGGATGCGGGACGGATCGCCGCGGCGTTCGATGCGACCGAATCCCGCGAGGTGAGCGACATCGACGAGGAGGCCTACCGCGACGGGGAGGTTCGCACGAGCCTCCGGGCGGTGGTGAACGTCCCGGTCGCCGAGGAGCTCCAGTCCTCGAAACAGCTCGGTGGCGGGAGCGTCGCGGGACTCGTCGCAGGAGTCGCAAGCGAAATCGATCCCGAGACAACGTACGTCTTCGCGCCCGGCGGGACGGTCGGCGCGATCGAGGAGGAGCTCGGAATCGACGGGAGCCCGCTCGGCGTCGACGTCTGGCGGAGCGGGGAGCTGCTGGTTCGAGACGGGAGCGAATCGGAGATCCTCGACGCACTCGGGGAGCGAAACGTCATCGTCGTCTCGCCGATCGGGGGACAGGGGTTCGTCTTCGGACGGGGCAACCAGCAGCTCTCGCCCGCCGTGATCGACCGGTGTGAGATCGAGATCGTCGCCTCGCGCGCGAAACTCGACGAGATCGGCGTCCTGCGGGTCGACACCGGCGACCCCGACCTCGACGAGGAGCTTCGAGGCTGGAGTAAGGTTCGAGTGGGTCGGGTCGAACGTCGGATGCTCCAGATCGTCTGAAACCGCCCGACAGGCACGATCTGTAATGATACATATAATGAGGCAGTAGTGAATATTAATACCCCCCGAACTATAGGCTCCCTATGGATACACGGAAGGTCCAGCGGCTGGGCCCCTCGACGCTCGCGATGACGCTGCCGGCGGACTGGGCGAAAGAACACGGGGTCGAGAAGGGCGACGAGGTGACCCTTCGGCGGGGGAGCAAGGGCGCGCTGACGGTGATGCCCGAATCCGCGGACAGGGAAGAAAGCGAGGCGATCATCCACGCCGACGAGCTCGACGCGCGGGCGGTCGAGCGGGCGATCGTCGCCCAGTACGTCCTCGGTCGCAGGATCATCCACGTCGAACAGGCCGAGGGCGCGCTCTCCTCGGAGCACATCAACGCGGTGTATCAGGCCGAAACCCAGCTGATGGGGCTGGGCGTGATCGAGGAGACGCCCGAGAGCATCGCGATCCGGTGTTCGGTCGATCCGGAGGACTTCACCCTGGATAACCTGCTCAAACGCCTCGAAAACACCGGCAGCACGATGCGCGGCGAGGCGGTGAAAGCGCTTGCGATGGGCAACCCCGATCTGGCCCAGCGCGCGCTGAACCGCGAGCGACAGGCCAACAAGATCTTCGTCCTGCTGCTCAGGCTCATCTTCACGGCCTACCAGAACCCCACTCTCGCGCGGGCGGTCGGGCTCGACGACGGCTTCGCGCTGATCGGATATCGCTCGATCGCGAAGAACCTCGAACTGACCGCGGACAACGCCGAAGACATCGCCGAGATCGTCCTCGAATCCGAGAACCACTCGCTGAACGTCGACAGCGGGACGATGCGCCGGATCCGGGAGTTCACCGATCGGGTCGACGAGATCACCGCGCTCGCGGTCGAGGCCGCAGTCGAGCGCGATTACGATCTCACGATCGAGGTCCGGGAGCTGTTTCGGGAGATCTCCGACCGGGAACGCGAGATCCTGAACGACCTGCCCGAGATGGACAACGGGGACTTACTGCAGGTCCGGGAGGTGCTCGTCAGCCTCCAGCAGACCGCCCAGTACGCGATGCGAAACGCCGAGATCGCGGCGAATCTCGCGCTGAACGAGGAGAGCGAACACGTCACGATCAAGTGACCGCTGGTTCGCTACCGGGCACCGACCAGGGTATAGCCGAGAGCGCTGGTGGGGTTTCTCGCCCAGCCGGCAGTCGCGTGGCAGTGGCTTTTGTTGCGTGATGCGTTACCTGCGGTTCCCATGACCGACTGTTCCGTCTGTGACAACGAGATCGAGGGAGAGACGCCCGGGTCCGAGGAGGGCTACGGCGGCGAAAGCTACGCACCCGCCCAGACGGAGTACGACGGCGATATCTACTACTTCTGCTGTTCGGATCACAAGGACTCCTTCGAGTCCGAACCCGAGGAGTACGCCGGGTCCTGAACGCTACAGCCCGATCTCCCTGCCGATCACGAGATGCTGGATCTCGCTCGTTCCCTCGCCGATCTCCATCAGTTTGGCGTCCCGGTAGAAGCGCTGGGGCGCGAAGTCCTCGGTGTAGCCGTACCCACCCAGGACCTGCACGGCGTCTTCGGCGACCTCACGAGCCGCCTCGCTGGCGTCGAGCTTCGCGAGCGCGCTCTTTCTCGTGACCTCCTCGCCCCGGTCGTACGTGGTCGCGGCGTCGTGAGTGAGCAGGCGGGCACGCTCGGTCTTTCTGTGCATCCCGACGACCATATCGCGCACGGCGTCGAACGTACAGATGGGCTTTCCGAACTGCTCGCGTTCGGTGCTGTACTTTCTGGCGGCCTCGTAGGCGCCCTGAGCGAGGCCCACCGAGAGCGCCGCAATGGAGATCCGCCCGCCGTCGAGGGTCCTTTTGGTTTGCTCCCAGCCGTCGCCCTCCTCGCCCAGCAGCCGGTCCTCGGGCACGCGAACGTCGTCGAGTGCGATCTCACAGGTCGGCGAGGCGTTCAGCCCCATCTTCTCCCAGATCGCGGTCACCTCGAAGCCGTCGTCTTCCCGCGGGTCGACGATGAACGTCGAGATCCCGTCGTAACCTGCATCGGGATCGGTGACGGCCTTGACGAGGATCGAACCGGCTTCGCTGGCGTTCGTGATGAACTGTTTGGTGCCGTTGATGACGTACTCGTCGCCCTCTTTCTCGGCGCGGGTGTCCATGTCGGAGGCGTCCGAACCGCTTCCGGGTTCGGTGAGCGCCCACCCGCCGACGTACTCGCCCTCCGCCAGCGGTTTCAACCATCGCTCTTTCTGCTCTTCGGTCCCGAACAGCTCGATGGGCTTCGAGGCGAGGCTGACGTGGGCGGCGTACGAGAGGCCGATCGAGCCCGAGACCCGACCGAGCTCTTCGGTGACCAGCGCGTACATGAGCTGATCGCCGCCGAGCCCGCCGTAGGCCTCGCTGACGGGGACGCCCATGATGTCGAGATCGGCGAGTTGATCGAAGATCTCTTCGGGGTAACGGTGCTCGCTCTCGATCTCCTGGGCGACCGGCTCGATCTCCTCCTCGCAGAAGTCCCGGACGGTGTTCCGGATCATCCGGTGTTCGTCGGGGAGCCTGAAATCCATGCCCTTCATTGTGCGAGCGCCGGCTTAAAAACAGCGAACGACCGTGAAGGACCTCACGAAGGGCCTAAATCCTTCAGCCACCTTCGTCCAGTGAATGGAACTGCGCCGGCTGCTCCGTGGGCGGGTCGAAGAGCCACAGCTCGAACGGATCGGCCGCGAGATCGCCGACAGGTACGACCGCGATGGCGTCCGGATCTCGGTGCTGGAGGCCGACAACTGGCTTTCTACCCCCTGTGTCGTCAACGAGGAGTGGTTCGTGAAGGTCATCAGCCCGCAGAACGCGCTGGTCCACGCGCTGTTTACCGGCGCGCGCAACCTCGGGATCTTCTCGCGGGGCGAGGAGGGCTTTTTTGGCCGGTTCGAAGGACCCCTCGAGATGAGCCAGCACGAACTCGAGGCGACCCAGAAGGTCCGCGAGATCGGGCTGAACGCACCCGAACCGGTCGAGGCGTTCGGCGTCGACGAGTTCGGCGTGCTCGTCCTCGAATACCTCCCCGACTTTCGGACCCTCGACGACCTCCCGCCGGCGGAGATAGAGTCGTTCGCCCCCGACCTGTTTGCGGCGCTTTCGCTCATGCACGCCCACGGCCTCGCCCACGGCGATCTGCGTGGCGAGAACGTGCTGCTGTACGACGGGGAGCTGTACTTCATCGACGCGACGAACGTCCGCGAGGACGGCCTGAAGAACGCACGGGCGTACGACGTCGCGAGCGCGCTCGCGACGCTCGAACCGATTCTGGGGGCCAAACGCGCGGTTTCGATCGCCGCGGGCTCGTACGACCCGGACGAACTGCTCGCCGCGCGCGACTTCCTCGATTTCGTCCGCCTGCGCCCGGACCACGAGTTCGAGGCGGCGGGATTGAAGGGCGAGATCGAGCGGCGGGCCGCCTGAGGGAGGGGACGTCTCGTTCGACCACGTCGCGTGCTCGCCGGGAGGGCAGCTTTTTATCCTCGCCTCGCAAACTTTGCGAACGATTATGAGCCAGCAGACGATGGACGTTTCACAGCACTACATCGCCGGCGAGTGGACCGACGGTGAGGGCGAGGAGACGTTCGAGAGCGAGAACCCCGCGACCGGCGAGACGCTCGGGACGTTCCGCCGGGGCACCGAGGCGGACGTCGACCGGGCGCTCGCCGCGGCGGACGACGCCTTCGAGGAGTGGCGCGACCTCTCCTATATCGATCGCGCGGAGTACCTCTGGGAGATCTACCACGAGCTGCGCGATCGCCACGACGAACTCGGACGGGTCGTCACCGAGGAGTGTGGCAAGGAGATCAGCGAAGGCAAAGCCGACGTGGCCGAAGCGTGGCACATGGTCGAGTGGGCCGCCGGCAACGCCCGCCACCCTCACGGGGACGTCGTCCCCTCGGAGATCCCCGCGAAGGACGCCTACATGCGCCGCAAGCCCCGCGGCGTGGTCGGCTGCATCACGCCGTGGAACTTTCCAGTTGCTATCCCGTTCTGGCACATGGCGGTCACGCTGGTCGAGGGTAACACGGTGGTCTGGAAACCCGCCGAGCAGACGCCCCGATGCGGACAGATCATCGCCGAGATGTTCGAGGACGCCGGGATACCTGATGGCGTGTTCAACATGGTCCAGGGCTTCGGCGACGCCGGGGCCGCCATCGTCGAGGACGAGCGGGTGGCGACCGTCCTCTTTACCGGCTCGGCGGAGGTCGGCCACGAGATCTCGGGCAAGGTCGGCGCGGAACCCGGCAAGCTCGCGGCCTGCGAGATGGGCGGCAAAAACGGGATCGTCATCACCGAACAGGCCGACATGGACACCGCCGTCCACTCGGCGATCATGTCGAGTTTCAAGACCACCGGCCAGCGCTGTGTCTCCTCCGAACGCCTGATCGTCCACTCTGACCTGTATGACGAGTTCAAAGACCGGTACGTCGACCTCGCGAAGAAGGTGAAGATCGGCGATCCCATGGAGGAGGACACGTTCATGGGGCCGGTCGTCGACGAGGGCCAAGTCGAGAAGTTCCACAAGTACAACGACCTCGCTCGAAAGGAGGGCGGGCGCGTGCTGGTCGACCGCGCCGAACCCGATCCGGAGGAGCTGCCTGAGGGCTCGGAGGACGGCCACTGGGTCGGCCCGTTCGTCTACGAGATCGAGTACGACCCCGAACTGCGCTGCCTGCAGGAGGAGGTCTTCGGCCCCCACGTCGCGCTGGTCGAGTACGACGGGGACGTCGAGCGAGCGATCGAGATCCACAACGACACGCCCTACGGGCTCGCGGGCGCGATCATCAGCGAGGACTACCGCCAGATCCACGCCTTCCGCGACTACGGCGAGGTCGGACTGGGGTATGCGAACCTGCCGTGTATCGGCGCGGAGGTCCACCTACCCTTCGGCGGCGTCAAAAAGAGCGGCAACGGCTACCCGAGCGCGCGCGAGGTGATCGAGGCGGTCACCGAGCGGACGGCCTTCACACTGAACAACTCGCGGGAGATCGAGATGGCACAGGGGCTGTCGGCTGACATCACGACCAGCGAGGATTGAGATGATACGATAGGTTCGGTCGACGTTTAACAAGGACGGTTGCAACTGCTTACATTCGTTGCCTGTGCGGGTCAGCGATCAGGGTCGAGAGACTACAACAGTCATTACGAGTATTGGTCCATGAGTGGCGCACTCATTCCCAATAGATGTCGATTTTTGCAGTTTCCTTAGAATAATGCGTACACTA
>JAWARX010000073.1:0-5573 GCA_038893155.1 Halalkalicoccus sp. | reverse complement strand
GCCAAACGGCGCGGGTTTTTCTTCCCCTCGAACGGCGTCTACGGGGGGACCGCCGGTTTCTACACCTACGGCCCCGAGGGTGCGGCGCTCAAGCGTCACCTCGAGGACGCCTGGCGCGATCGGTTCACGGTAAAAGAGGGCAATCAGGAGATCGAAGCGCCGACGATCATGCCCGAGGCGGTGTTCGAGGCCTCGGGCCACCTCGATACCTTCGACGACATGCTCGTCGAGTGCGCCGAGTGTGGCGCGAGCCACCGCGCGGACCACCTGATCGAGGACAACACGGGCATCGAGGACGCCGAAGCCCTTTCTATACCGGAGGTCGAGGAGCTGATCCGCGAGCACGAGCTGGTCTGTCCGTCGTGCGGGGCCGCACTGGCCGGCGAGCCCGTCTCCGAGTTCAACCTGATGTTCGAGACGACGATCGGGCCCGGTTCGGGGCAGGCGGGCTACATGCGCCCCGAGACGGCCCAGGGGATCTTCGTGGAGTTCCCCCAGCTCGCCGAGTACGCCCGCAACCAGCTTCCCTTCGGCGTCACCCAGATCGGGCCGGCGTACAGAAACGAGATCAGCCCCCGGAAGGGCGTCATCCGGGTCCGGGAGTTCACGCAGGCGGAGTTAGAGCAGTTCGTGAACCCCGAGCGCGACGAGCCGGACCTCTCTCGGGTAGCGGACGTCGAGGTGACGCTGTATCCGGTCGAACAGCAGCGCGCCGAGGGTACGGAGTACGTCACCACGACGATCGGCGAGGCCGTCGCCGAGGGCACGATCGCGAGCGAGTGGGTCGCCTACTACCTGGGGATCGCCCAGGAGTGGTACGAACGCGTCGGCGTCGACATGGACCGGTTCAGGTTCCGCCAGCACTTACCTGGGGAACGGGCCCACTACGCGAGCGACTGCTGGGACGCCGAGGCGGAGTTGGGTGGCGACTGGGTCGAGATCGCCGGGTTCGCCTACCGTGGCGACTACGACCTCTCGAAACACGCCGAGCACTCCGGCGGTGACTTTACCGTCTTCGAACAGTACGACGAGCCGGTCACGACCGAGCGCGCGACGGTCGACCCCGACATGAGCTATCTGGGTCCGGAGTTCGGCGGGCTGGCGGGCGAGATCGCAGAGGCGCTCGAAGCGCTGGCCGAACGGGACCGGACCGCCTTCGATGGTGAGACCGTGGCGGTCGGACTCGACGACGAAACTTATGAGATTCCGGTCGAAAAGACGGGTTTCGGCGTCGAGGAGGTCACGGAGTCGGGCGAGCACGTCACGCCGCACGTGGTCGAACCCTCCTTCGGCGTGGGCCGAACCCTGTACACCCTGCTCGCGCACGCCTACCGCGAGGACGAGCTCGAAGGCGAGGAACGAACGTACCTCTCGCTGGCCCCCGAGATGGCACCCACCACGGTCGGCGTCTTTCCGCTGATGGACCGGGACGGGCTGGGCGAGCGCGCCCGAGAGATCGCCCGCGGGATTCGAGAGGTTGGGCTGGAGGTCGCCTACGACGACTCGGGCAACATCGGCCGGCGCTACAGGCGACAGGACGAGGTCGGGACGCCCTTCTGTGTGACGGTGGATTACGAGAGTCTGGAAGACGAGACGGTGACGGTCCGCGAGCGCGATTCGACCGCGCAGGTCCGCGTCCCGATCGGGGACCTCGCGGATCTCCTGGCGGACCTCCGGGACGGTTCGCGGTCGTTCGAATCGGCCCGCGACGAACACGAAGAACTATCCGCGGGGCCGGAGAACGCGGCGGAGTAGTGGCCGAGATCGGCAGGCGACTGGTGCACGCAAGCGGGGTGGGCGCGCCCCTGAGCTACCTGCTCGGCGTGTTCACGTGGGAACAGCTGGGCTGGGTGCTCGTCCTCGGCGTCGGAATCGCGCTGGTCCTCGAAGCGCTCCGGCTGCGAGTGGGACTGGAGTGGTGGATCTACGAGAACCTGACCCGCGAGTACGAACAGGAGAAGGTCGCGGGCTACGCGCTGTACATGGTCGGGATGGCCGCCGTCGCGCTCTTTTTTCCGCCGGCAATCGGCGTGCCCGCGATGTTCATGCTCGCGGTCGGCGATCCGATAGGTGGCTACCTCGGCAAGGGCGCGGAGGCGAAATCGCCGGCGGCGCTCGGGGGGGTGTTCGTCGTCTGCCTCGCGTTCGCCCTTCCGTTCCTGCCGGTCGTCGCCGCCGTGCTGGGTGCGATCGCTGCGACGGCCGCCGACGGCTATCTCGTTTCGATCCGGGGGTACGTCGTCGACGACAACCTGACGATCCCGCTTTCGGCGGCGCTTGCGATGTGGGTCGGGATCGCGCTCGTTTGAGCCGGTCCACGCGGACGGTGTCGCCTCACCCGGTCGTCCGAAGGATCAGCCGCGTCGCCTCTTCGGGGGCGTCCCAGTGGGGGTAGTGTCCGGCGTCCTCGAACCAGTACCAGCGCGCGTCGGGAAACCGCTCCTTTGCGCGTCTCGCCTGTCGGACAAGCGTGAGCCGATCCTTTCGACCCCACCCGATCACGACCGATTCGGAAGTCGAGTCCGTCCCCGCTTGAGCGGGACCGAACGCCAGTTCGTTTACTAATTCGTCGAAGACGGGCGTCTCGGCGAAGGTCCGCAGCTCCTCGCCGGCGACGTCCCCGGACAGGTCCCACGGGCGTGCCGAGAGCTGGGCCAGAAGCAGGGTTCGGCCCACGGCGCTGGCGGTGAGCTCGTCCATCACGGGCTGGAGCGCGCGAACGAGGCGAATCGACGGGGCGATCGTGGCGTAGAAGAAGTAACGCTCCCATCCCTCCCAGAAGCCGCCGGGCGCGAGCGCTACCGTAGAGCCGACCTCGCCGCGGCGCGCGAGTTCGAGGACGAGCCGCGCACCCATCGAGTTCCCGGCCACGTCGACCCCGGCGAGGCCCTGCGTCTCGAGGAAGTCGGCGACGGCGTCGACGAGCGTCTCCATCGACGTCTCGCCGGCCGGGTGCGGAGTCCCGCCGTGGCCGGGGAGATCGATCGCGACGACCTCGCGTTCGGCAGCTAGGTCGTCGAGTATCGGCTCCCAGGTCCGCCAGCTCCCGCCGAGGCCGTGGATCAACAGTAGCGGCTCGCCCGACCCCCGTAGTATGTGATTCAGTTCCACGGTCGTGGATTCGGTTCCGGTCGGGTAGGTGTTCCGACCACAGCAAGCCAAGTACGACCGACGACCACTTCCGCCACGCTACACGAACCCTTAACCCCGAGAACGAACAAATCGGCTCAATGGCCGCCACGGACGAACAGATCCCCCGAGTGGATCACCCCCTCCTCACGCCGGGCTTCATCGAACGCCGACTCTACCAGATCCAGCTCGCCGGAAGGGCGAAGACCGCCCACACGCTGGTCTGTCTGCCGACCGGACTCGGCAAGACGACCGTCAGCCTGCTGGTCACCGCAGAACGGCTGAACGAACTCGGCGGGAAGGTCCTCTTTCTCGCGCCGACGAAACCGCTCGTCGAACAGCACGCCGAGTTCTACCGCGAGGCGCTCGAAATCGAAGACGAGGAGATCGTCGTCTTCACGGGGGAGGTCCGTCCCGACGACCGGGCGGCGCTGTGGGACGATTCGACCATCGTGATCGCCACCCCGCAGGTGATCGAGAACGATCTGGTCGGCGGGCGGATCTCGCTTTCGGACGTGACCCATCTGACCTTCGACGAGTGTCACCGCGCCACGGGCGAGTACTCGTACGTCTACATCGCCGAGCGCTACCACGCGGACGCCGAACATCCCCTCGTCACAGGCATGAGCGCCTCGCCCGGGGGCGACGAGGAGGCCATTCTCGAAGTGTGCGAGAACCTCGGGATCACCGAGGTCGAGGTGATGACCGAGGACGACGCGGACGTCGCGGAGTACACCCACGAGACGGAGGTCGAGTGGAAACGAATCGAAGTTCCCGAGGAGATCGTCGAGATCCGCGACGCGCTGAACGAGGTGGTCAAGGACAGGTTGGAGAAGCTCAAAGAGCTGGGCGTGATCGATTCGGCGCGCGTCGACGTCTCGCGCAAGGAGCTATTCGGGGTGCGAAGCGAGCTCCAGAAGCTCATTCAGAACGACCAGTCGGAGGGTTATACGGGCATGTCGATCCACGCGGAGGTGATGAAGCTCAAACACGCCGTCGAGGTCGTCGAGTCCCAGGGCGTCGAGGCGCTGGAGGCCTACTTCGAGCGCCTGCGCAACGAGGCCCGTTCGTCCGGCGCGTCGAAGGCGAGCCAGCGCCTCGTCAGCGAGCCCAAGGTCCGCGAGGCGATGCGACGGGCAGACGCGTACGACGATCTTCATCCCAAGCTGTCGGAGACCCGTCGGCTCGCCATCGAGACGCTGGTCGAGGGGGGCAGCCGGGTGATCGTCTTCACCGAATACCGCGACACCGCAGAAACCCTCACCGACTTTCTCTCCGAGCACGTCGACGCCCGGCGGTTCGTCGGCCAGGGCGACAAGGAAGGCAGTTCGGGGATGACCCAGAAACAACAAAAAGAGGTGCTGGAGGACTTTCGCGCCGGCGAGTTCGAGGTGCTCGTCTCGACCTCCGTCGCGGAGGAGGGGCTGGACGTCCCCGAGGTCGACCTCGTGCTCTTTTACGAGCCGGTTCCGACCGCGATCCGGGCGATCCAGCGCAAGGGTCGGACGGGCCGCCAGGACGAGGGGCGGGTGGTCGTGTTGCTCGCCGAGGACACCCGCGACGAGGCCTATTTCTGGATCTCGCGACGGCGCGAAAAGGAGATGGAATCGGAGCTCAGGAAGCTGAAAGGGGTCGCCGAGGAGGTCGAAGAACAGCTGGATCCGAGCCAGCGCCAGCTCGGGGAGTTCGACGCGGGCAGTGGGAACGACGAGAGCGACGGGGACGGCGCGATCGACCTCCAGCACGGGCTGGAATCGTACGAACCGGAGTCGGAGGAAGGCAAGCACGAGGGGACCGAGAAGGCGAAGATCGATCCCGAAAAGCGGGTCGTTCCCGACGCGGAAGAGGAAATCGAGATCGTCGCCGACCAGCGCGAACTGGACGCGACGATCGCGCGGGACCTCTCGACGCGCGAAGGGATCAGCACCCGCCTCGAAACGCTTGAGGTGGGCGACTACGTGCTCTCCGATCGCGTTGCGGTCGAGCGAAAGTCGGTGAGCGACTTCCTCGATACGCTCGTGGGCGGGGACCGCTCGATCTTCGAGCAGGTCGGCGACATGGCTCGGTACTACTCGCGGCCGGTCGTGATCGTCGAGGGCGAGGGGCTCTACGAGGAGCGAAACGTCCACCCGAACGCGATTCGGGGAGCCCTGGCGAGCCTCGCGGTCGACTTCGGGGCGTCGGTGCTGCGGACCGAAGACGAGGCGGATACCGCCGACCTCTTGGCCGTGATCGCCGGGCGCGAACAGGACCTCGACGGCCGCGAAGTCAGCGTCCACGGCAAGAAGTCCTCGAAGACGCTGGCCGAACAGCAGGAGTACGTCGTGGGGTCGATCGCCGACATCGGCCCGGTGACCGCCCGGGCCCGCTTGGAGCAGTTCGGGAGCGTCGAGGCCGTGCTCACCGCGAGCGAGGGGGAACTAATGAAGACCGACGGGGTCGGT
>JAWARX010000072.1:0-9343 GCA_038893155.1 Halalkalicoccus sp. | reverse complement strand
CGTCAGCCCCGCCAAGTCGGTCACCGTCGCCCTGCCGCAGAATCTTCGGATCCGCGGCGACATCGGGCCGCTCGTGCGCGACAAGCTGAGCGGACAGGCCGTCACGGAGGGCCAGACGGTGCCGTTCTCGCTGTCGTTCGGCCCGATGGCGAGCTCGGGCCAGTCCGTGCCGCTGAAGATCGCGAGCACGCAGCCGAGCGGGATGGTCGTCATCACCGACTCGACGAACATCCAGATCTCCGAGACGCCGGCAGAGCAGATCTCCGCGGGTCCGGCCGGCTCCACCGAGGGCGTCCCGAACGTCACCTACGAGGACATCGGCGGACTGGACGACGAACTCGACCAGGTCCGCGAGATGATCGAGCTGCCGATGCGCCACCCCGAACTGTTCCAGCAGCTGGGGATCGAGCCGCCGAAGGGCGTCCTCCTGCACGGCCCACCGGGCACCGGGAAGACCCTGATGGCGAAGGCCGTCGCCAACGAGATCGACGCCTACTTCGAGACGATCTCCGGGCCGGAGATCATGTCGAAGTACTACGGCGAGTCCGAAGAGCAGCTCCGCGAGGTGTTCGAGGAGGCAGAAGAGAACGCCCCCGCGATCGTCTTCATCGACGAGATCGACTCGATCGCACCCAAACGCGGCGAGACGTCCGGCGACGTCGAACGGCGCGTCGTCGCCCAGCTGCTCAGCCTGATGGACGGGCTCGAAGAGCGCGGACAGGTGATCGTCATCGGCGCGACCAACAGGGTCGACGCGATCGACCCCGCGCTGCGCCGGGGCGGCCGGTTCGACCGCGAGATCGAGATCGGCGTCCCCGACAAGGAGGGTCGCCGCGAGATCCTGCAGGTCCACACGCGGGGCATGCCGCTCGCGGAGGGAATCGACCTCGAACGCTACGCCGAGAACACCCACGGCTTCGTCGGCGCCGACATCGCGACCCTGGCCCGCGAGGCGGCGATGAACGCCCTCAGGAGAATTCGCCCCGAACTCGACCTCGAAAGTGAGGAGATCGACGCGGACGTGCTCGACGCCCTCCGGGTGACCGAGGAGGACTTCAAGCAGGCTCGAAAGGGGATCGAGCCCTCGGCGCTGCGTGAGGTGTTCGTCGAGGTGCCCGACGTCTCCTGGGAGCAGGTCGGCGGGCTCGCCGACACCAAAGAGCGCCTGCGCGAGACGATCCAGTGGCCGCTCGACTACCCCGAGGTGTTCGAGGCGATGGATCTCGACGCCGCGAAGGGCGTCCTCCTGTACGGCCCGCCCGGAACGGGAAAAACGCTGCTGGCGAAGGCGGTCGCCAACGAGGCCGAGTCGAACTTCATCTCGATCAAGGGCCCCGAACTACTGAACAAGTTCGTCGGCGAGAGCGAGAAAGGCGTCAGGGAAGTGTTCAGCAAGGCCCGCGAGAACGCTCCGACAGTAATCTTCTTCGACGAGATCGACTCGGTCGCGGGCGAACGAGGCAGGCACTCGGGTGACTCGGGCGTCGGCGAGCGGATGGTCTCACAGCTGCTGACGGAGCTCGACGGGCTCGAAGAGCTCGAGGACGTCGTCGTGATCGCCACCACGAACCGCCCGGACCTGATCGACTCGGCGCTGTTGCGCCCCGGTCGGCTCGATCGGCACGTCCACGTGCCGGTGCCCGACGAGGACGCCCGGCGGGCGATCTTCGCGGTCCACACGCGGAACAAGCCGCTGGCCGAGGACGTCGATCTCGACGAACTCGCCGCCGAGACCGAGGGCTACGTCGGCGCGGACATCGAAGCCGTCTGTCGGGAGGCCTCCATGGCCGCGACCCGGGAGTTCATCACCAGCGTCGGTCCCGAGGAAGCGGCGACCAGCGTCGGTAACGTCCGGGTGAGCCGCGAACACTTCGAGCGGGCGCTCGAAGAGGTGAACCCGAGCGTCACCCCCGAGACCCGCGAGCGCTACGAGGAGATCGAGGAGCGCTTCGACCGCAACGGTGCGCAGCTCGAAGAACAGGAAGTCAGCCGCACGTTCCAGTAATCGATCCTAAACCGCCGTCGGGCTCGCGTTGCTTTCCGACGCAACCCGGCTTCCCATCCGGCTCGGGGCCCAAGCGCACCCGTGAAACGACCCTCCACGCGAACCGGGGCGACGCCGAACGACGTTCTCGTCGACAAATGTGGGATGTGTGAGACGTGGTTTCTCACCGATTCGGTCGCCGACCTCAGTCGCCGCCTTCACGCCCACGAGCTCGACGCGCACGGTCGCGTCGCGCCGACGAGAGCGGATCACCGCCACAGCGGTAGCGGTACCGACAGCGACGACCGGTAGATCAATCGAGGCGTTCTGCGGCCTCGCGCTCGACGAGCGCCCCGGCGTTGGCCTCTGGGAGGCTCACCACGTCGTCGGTCGCGAGATCGTACTCCCGGTCGTCGACGCCCACGATCTCCCCGACGTCGCGGGTGATCCGCAGGGTGGTACGATCGACTGCTCGCTCGCTCGACGCTCCGTCACCGCCCGTCTCCGTGCTACCCCGCTCGCCGGACGACGGCTCGCTTCCCGGAGCGAGCGATTCGCTCGCACCCGTTCCCGACGATTCGCCATCCGGCTCGGGGACCGAATCGGGCTCGTCGGCTACCGCGCCCGCGGCCGAGGACACCGTTTCGGTTTCCGACCCGTCGCCCATGCGGTCGGCGGCGTTCACGGCGTTCGCCTCGCTCGCGGTCGCCCGTGTCGTCGGCTCCGTCGATTCTTCGGGTACCGAATCGAGAGGCGGTCCTTCGATCCCGCCGGACTCCGACGTCGGTTCTTCGCTCGCCGTCTCGGCCTCGCCGGCCAGCACGTCGAGTACGTGCGCGCGGTTCTCCTTGATGCGGGAAACGAGGTCGGAAAAGAGTTCGCGCTCCTCGCTGGTGAGGCCCTCCTCGTCGGCGGGCATGTCGGCGGCCGCAAAACTCGCGAGCTTGACGAGCTTGCCGACCCGCCGCTCGTAGATCGATTTGACGACCTGTTCGGTCGCGTCGATCTCGCCCGTCAGGCGCTGCACCTCGGGATCGCCGAAGGGGTCGTCGGCCTCGGCGGCGCGCGCGTCTCGCTCGTCTTTCAGCGCCGCGATGTGGTCGGCGACGTCGGCGTAGAAGGAATCGCGGAGGTGCTGGAGGCTGTCCTTTCCGCGCTCGGTGTCCTTGACCCCCTGGAGCTCGGCGAGATCCACCCTACGAACTCACCTCTCGGAGGGATCGGTGCATACCCCCGATTGTCATCCGCGATCGACTTAACTGTTTCATTCGCGACCCTTCTCGGCCCAGCCGCGCGCCATCAGGAAGATTCCCGCGTACTCGGGGAGCGCGTGCGTTCCCGGCTCTACCGTGCGCGAAATCCCCCCCAGTTCGACCCGTCTCGGTTCCGGGAGTTCGACCCGTATCTCGTGGTTCTGAAACGTCTCGGGGATCGCGTCGACGAGCGGCGAAAAGTCGTCGAGCTCCTCTCGATCCAGCCGCCGGACCGCGAGACCGCTGCCGCCGTGTAAGCTCCCCGGCAGTCGGATGAGCCGGTTCGTGTCGGTCGTCACGGGCTCGTCGATCGGGGCGTTTTCTTCCTCGACCGTTCGCTCGGCGACGTGGCGCACGAGCCGGCGCATCGCCGGCCCGCCGAGTTCGACGTTGCCGGCCTCCAGTCGATCCCGGTGGGTCGCGAGGACGTTGTAGATCGCCGCCGCCCCCTTCTCGCCGATGCCGTCGAGCGATCGGAGCCGCTCGCAGGCCGCCTCCTCCCCCGCAGTTTCGAGCTCATCGAACAGGTCGAGCAGCCTCGCGTGGGTGCGCCCCGACCAGCCGCCGTCGGTCGGCAGGACGCGCTGGCTGACGCCGTCGTCCGTCCGGGTCGTCGCGATCAGCTCCTCGAAATCCAGCCCGATCCCCCGAACGTAATCGACGATCTCGCGGCGCGCGTCGCGTTCGAGGGCCTGGACATCCGGATCGCGGACGTGGACGTGATAGCCCCTTCCGCCCGAAAAGACGACCGTCAGCTCCTCGAAGCCGAAATCGCCGTCGAGGAAATCGAGCAGTTTGAACAGCGCTTCCTTGCACGTTTCGAGCATCTCCCCGTACGAGTGCTCGCCGGGCGTTACCGTCGGAAGGTGGTCGGCGTCGAGATCGAAGACGAGATCCGAGCCGCGCCAGCCCTTCTCGCCCATCGATCCCGCACCGGGGTCGTCGTACCTCCCCGCGGAAAAGTAGACGTGCCGCGGGCGTTCGCGCGCGAGGAAGTCGCCGAGATCACCCAGATCCAGCAGCGACCGGTGGCGGATCATCGTCGTCCCGCCGGCGCGCCACGGGATGTAGCCCCACTCGCGTTCGGCGGCGGCGGGCGGCGGCGTCACCGCCGAGCGGCGGTAGTGATCGCTAAAACGCCCCCTGAGGTACGCGCGCGTTCGCTCCTCCATACCCGAGTGACTCTCGGTTCCGCCGATAAAGGGATAGCGATCCGTTCAGCGATGCAGGTACGACGAGAGCCGGCCGGCGATGCCCTCGGTGTCGCCGCGCTTGAGGTAAAACGAATCGCCGCCGTCCTCGTAGTAGTTCTCGATCCGGCGGACGATCTCGAAGCCCAGATGCTCGTAGAAGGAGAGCGCTTCCTCGTTGGTCGTCCGGGCGTGGCAGGTCACCGTGCTGTGTTCGTCGGCGACCATCTCGATGAGACGCTTGCCGAAGCCCTGGCCCCGGTAGTCGGGATCGACCGCGAGAAAGAGCAGATAGCCGTCACGGCGCGTGGCCGCGAACCCGAGCAGCCGGTCGTCGATAAAGAGGAGATGGACCGTCGAGCGACGGTAGGCGTCGGTAAAAAACCCGCGGCGCTGTTTGAGTACCCCCTCCCCGAGACGGATGTCCTCTTTCAGTCGCCACGCCGTCTCGACGTGGCTATCGTCGCCCGGGCCGACGATCTGCAGATCGACATTGACACTCACTACCCAGCTATAGCACGAGCCCCGTTATAAGTTCACTGCCCGTAACAACGCCTTTGGGCGTGCCCAACGGCGGTTCCGGTATGGAAACGCAGTTCGAACTCCGCGAACACACCGCCGACGTGGCGATCGCGGCCGAGGGCCCCACGCTCGGATCGGTCTTCGACGCGCTCGGCGACGGGCTGGCGGCCGCCCAGTGCGATTCGATCCCCGATACCGGCGAGCGGTTTTCGTTCTCGATCGCCGCCGAGAGCCGCGAGGCGCTGCTGTTCGACTACCTCGACGCGCTCATCTACGAACGCGTGCTCCCGGTCGGAAACGAAACGAGCGTAGCACGATCCGACGGGGAGTGGACGCTGGAAGCGAGCTATCGGGGTGTTCCCCTGGACGAGGTCGAGGCCCGCGAGGTGAAGGCGGTCACCTACTCGGAGATGCGCATCGAGGAGTGCGAGGGTGGGTGGGAGGCGTACGTCGTGCTCGACGTCTGAGGCTCAGCGAACGCGATTCATAACGGGCGTCGCCGTCACCCCGTGGAGGACGACCGAGACGAGGACGACCGTCCCGACGATCGCCCACAACAGATCGGCGTCGGCAAAGGCCGCCTCGTTCAGCCCGTGGGCGAGGTAGTAAAACGACCGATCCCCCTGATACCGAAGAAGGCGATCGCGCCGCGCTCTCCCCACGGCCGATCGAACCCGGCGAGGCCGACGATCCCCGCGACCGGGCGGACCAGAAAGACGATCGCGAGCGCCGCGAGCAGCCCCTCGGTCGTGAGCGGCCCCAAGAGCCCCCCGACGATCGCGCCGCCGAAAAACACCATGAGCAGCGCCATCAGCGTCTGTTCGGCGAGCTCGGCGGTCCGATGCAGCGACTCGTTGTACTCGTGATCCCGCTCGTAGTGACGGACCGTGAGTGCGGCGACGAACACCGCGATGAAGCCGTAGCCCCCGACGATCTCGGTCAGCCCGTAGACGGCGAGCGTCCCTCCGATCGCCTCTAACCCCTGTACCGACTGTGCGATCCGCGTCTCCGGGGCGGTCGTGAAGATGACCCGCGCGAGGACCGCGCCGAGCGCGACCCCCGCGATGGTACCGACACCGATCCGGTAGCCGATGTCGACGAGCAGCCACTCGCCGACCCAGTTTCCGGGCGCGAGTCCGACGAGTGCGAGCGCGATCGCGAGGTTCGTAAACGGGAAGGCCAGTCCGTCGTTCAGGCCGGCTTCGGAGGTGAGCGCAAAGCGCGTCTCGAAGTCCCCCTCGCCCGTTTCGTCCTCGCCCGGCTCTTCGACCTGCACTTCGCTCGCCAGCACGGGGTCGGTCGGCGCGATGACCGCCCCCAGCAGGAGGGCGGTCGGGACCAGCAGACCGACGAGCCACCAGCCCAGCAGGGCGGCCCCCGCGATCGAAAGCGGCATCGTGATCGCGAGCAGCCGCCACGTCGCGGCCCAGCCCCGGAGGCTCGGCGGGCGGTCGATCTTCAGCCCGACGCCCATCAGCGAGACGATCACCACCAGCTCGGCGAAGTGTTCGGTGAGCGCACCCTGTTCGAGTGGATCCGGGGCAGGGATACCGGGAAGCCAGAAGACGCATGCGCCGAAGGCGACGAAGAAGATCGGCAGCGAGATGGGGCGACCCGAGACCAGCAGGGGAAGGACGGCGACGCCGAGCAGTGCGAGGCCGATCACGACCAGCCCGACGTCGTACAGTTCGATCGGCATACGCTCCGATCGGTCGGTGGAGGGAAAACGGTTGAGCCTGCGGATCGCCGGCCGGTGCCGGCCACAGGGTCATGGCGGTCGTGTCCGTAGCCGGGGCATGGACGAGCGTTCGCTCTCGCGCCGGGCGGTGCTCTCGCGCGCCGCCGGCGCGCTCGCTATCACGGGCGGGCTCGCGGGCTGCGACGAGGAGGTCGGCGAGCAGTTCCCGCCCAACCGCAAGTGGCCGACGAGCGAGTACACCCTGAGCCTCCCGGTCACCGAACGGTCCGACGTCCTCGTCTCGGGGATCGAGGCGTTCGCGGACGAGGAGATCGCCGACGAGTCGGGGTTCGCCGACGCGCTCGAATCGCACGGGATCCCAGTGGAAACGGTCGAGCGCGAACTGGATGCGCTGACGATGGAGTACGAGACCACCGACCTCGGTTCGGGCGGCAAACTGCACGACGTCGGACTGATCGCGGGGGCGTACGCCCGGCTGATCGCCTCGGGGTACGAGACGGCGTTCCTCGAGATGACGATCCTCGACGACGAGTCGACCTCGTTCGGAGTCGCCGAGGTTGACACCGAGTGGGCCCGGAAGTACGACGCCGGCGAGTACACCGCGGCGGAGTACGGCGAACTCGTCGCCGCGACGGTCGAGTCGAAGCGCCACCCGCCGGAGGTGGGTGCGACTCCCGAAGGGTGAGTCCGGGCCGGTTCGGCGGCAGTAACAAGCGAAACACCGACTACGCCGAAGCGAGAACGACGCGTGAGCCAGAGATGACCGGTAGATCACAGAGCGTGAATCGATGAGCCTGGGCGGCATCGCCCTCGCGACCGATTTCGCGATCGTCGTCGTCGCGGCGGCGGTCCTCGCGATCCTCGCCCGAAAGACCAAGCAGCCGACCATCGTCGCGTACATCCTGACCGGGATCGTCGTCGGACCCGTGCTGTTGGGAATCGTCACCGAGGACCAGCTGATCGAGATCATGGCCGAGCTCGGCCTCGGGTTCCTGCTGTTCTTGCTGGGCATCGAGATGCGCTTCGATCGGATCCGCTCGATCCTGCGCTCGATCGTCAACATCTCGGTCGGTCAGACGATCCTCCAGACCGCCCTCGCGTTCGGGGTCGCCTACGCGCTCGGCTTTCGCGAGATGGACGTGATCATCATCACGCTCGCGACCGTCTTCGGCGCGACGCCGGTGATCGTCAAGATCCTCGACGACAACGACCAGCTCGAAACCCTCCCCGGCCGGATCGACGTCGGCGTGCTGATCGTCCAGGACATCTACCTCGTGATCGTCCTCGCGCTCGTCGGCGCGGGCCTGTCGGGGCCGGCGACGGCGCTCGTGCTCGACGCCGCCCGCGTCTTCGCGCTGATGGGCGCGCTCGGCCTCGCCGCCTACCTCTCGTATCGCTACTTCCTGCCCGAGCTTCTCAGACGAGCCGCGACCAGCGACCCCGTGCTCTTTACCGTCGGGGTCGCGTGGGCGTTCCTGTTCGTCTTCCTCGGCGAGTCCTTCGAACTGGGTCCGGAGGTCGGCGGCTTTCTCGCGGGCCTGAGCCTCGCCCAGCTGCCCTATAGCACGGAGCTGAAAGAGCGAATGAGCCCCGTGACCGACTTCTTCCTCGTCGTCTTCTTCGCCTCGATCGGGCTGCAGCTCACCGCCGATAACCTGCTTGCGTACTGGCAGGAGGCGGTGATCGCGAGCGTCGTGATGGTGATCGGCAACTTCCTGATCATGTTCTACCTGATCGACCGCGAGCAGTTCACCCCCGAGACGTCGTTCGTCGGGAGCATCAACATGACGCAGGTCAGCGAGTTCTCGCTCGTCGTCGGCACGCTCGCGGTGACACAGGAGCTGATCGGCGAGGACGTGCTGGGGTATCTCGGGCTGATGGCGCTGTTGACCATGACCGCATCGACGTACATCATCATCAACAACCGGCGGCTCTACGAGCTGTCCGAGCCGTATCTCTCGCGGTTCGAATCCGAGGACAAGGCGGACATGGCACTCGAAACCCACGAGGACCACGCACTGATCGTCGGCTACGACCGGCTCGCCGCCGAGTCGATCGACGCCATCCGCGAGCGCTTCGAGGAGGTCGTCGTCGTAGACCGAGGACCCGAGAACGTCGACGCGCTCCGGGAGACCGACGTCGAGTACGTCTACGGCGACGCTCGCCACGGCGAGATCAGGGGGGAAGCCGGCGTCGGGAACGCGGCGTTCCTCCTGAGCATGACGACCGAGACGGAGAGCAACCGTCAGCTCCTCGAAGAAGTGCCAGAAGAGGCGACGGCGTTCGTCGCGGCGGGCCACCCCGAGGACGCGGCGACCCTCTACGAGGCGGGAGCCGACTACGTGATCATCCGGCAGGTGCTCGCCGGCGAACTGCTCGCCGAGCACGTGCGCGACTACCTGGCCGACAGGGACGCGTTCGACGCGACGGCCGAGCACACCAGAGAGCGCCTTTCGGGAGGTGAGTCGGATGGTCGTTGAGGTGATCGGCTCGCTGACCGCGATCTTCGTCCTCGCGGCCGTCCTGTTGCTCGCGGCGAGTCGCTACTCCCTTCCGGTGATCCCCTTCTATCTCGTCGCGGGGATCCTCGCCGGGGTCGTGATCGCCGAGGAACACCTGCTCGATCTCGCCCAGTGGGGGATCGCCTTCCTCGTCTTCCTGTTCGGCGTCGAGTTCGACGCGGAAGAGCTCGGGG
>JAWARX010000071.1:0-9379 GCA_038893155.1 Halalkalicoccus sp. | reverse complement strand
GTTCGACGTCGACGAGTGGCGCGAGAAGATCTCGATCGTCCGTCAGGACCCCTACATCTTCAACGACACGCTGGAGTACAACCTCACGATCGGCAACCGCACGGTTTCGCGCTCCCGGCTCGACACTGCCTGCGAGGTGGCGAAGGTCTCGGAGTTCTTCGACGAACTGCCGAACGGCTACGAGACGAACCTCGGGGACAACGGCGTCCAGCTTTCGGGCGGACAGCGCCAGCGGGTCGCGCTGGCCCGGGCCCTGCTGAAGGACGCCGACGTGCTGATCTTAGACGAGGCCACCAGCGATCTGGACTCGCATCTCGAAGGCGAGGTCCACGCCGGCATCGAGGCGGTCGACTCGGAGTACGCGACGATCGCCATCGCCCACCGGCTCTCGACGGTCCGGAACGCGGATCGGATCTACACCGTCGAGGACGGGGAGATCACGGAGGTCGGCGACCACGAGCAGCTCATCGAGACCGGCGGCACGTACGCCGAACTGTACGCGATCCAGTCGCAGGGCTGAGTCGTGAGTGACCCCCGTGCCTCCGTGATCGTCCCCGTCTCCGCCGACCCCGAGGGGCTCGACCGGACCCTCTCGGCGCTCGCCGACCAGACCTACGCCGACTACGAGGTGCTCGTCGTCGACAACGCCAGTACCGACGAGACGGGCGCCGTCGCCCGGCGGTACGCCGACGAGTTCGAGCGCGTCTCCGCACTCGACTGCCCGATACGGGGCTCGTACGCGGCCAGAAACGAGGGGATCCGAAACGCCGACGGGGAGATCCTCGCCTTTCTCGACGCCGACGTTTCCGTCGACCCCGACTGGCTCGCGTCTGCGGTCGAGGCGATGGAGTCGGGAGGCGCCGACTACGTGGGCTGTCGGGTCGAGATCGAAATCGAGCGCGAGACGCCGATCGCGCGCTACGACCGACTGGTTGGGTTCCCGGTCGAGACCTACCTCCGCGAGGAGCGCTTCGCGCCGACCGCCTGTCTGTTCGTCCGCCGATCGGTGATCGAGGCGGTCGGGCCGTTCGACGAGACGCTCGTTTCGGGCGGCGACGCCGAGTTCGGCCGCCGGGTCGACGCCGCGGGCTTCGATCTCCGGTACGAACCCGCCGTCGTCGTCTCCCACCCGGCTCGCGACTCGCTTCGCTCGTTCGTCGGGAAGTACGTCCGTGTCGGATGCGGGCAGTACCAGCGGCGCGATCCCGACGGGGGTCTTCGAGGTGCCGTCCGGTTCCTCCGTCGGTGTCTGCCGCCGAACCCCCTCGCCTTCCGCGGGCGGTTCGACCCACCGCCCTCGGGACGGGCGCTTCTCGAACTGTACGCGGTCGATACGCTCCGAAAGTACGCAAAGACCGCCGGCTACCTGCTCGAAGGGGTGCGATCGCGCCGATGAACCCGCTCCCTCTCGCGGCGTATGCACAGCTACTAATAGATATAGTATCATGAACACGACAGACGTGTCCCTTCCCTCCGACCGAACAGTGCTCGTGACGGGCGGTGCCGGCTTCATCGGGAGCCGGATCGCCGCCCGGCTCGCAGAGACGAACGACGTGCGCGTCCTCGATACGCTCGCGGGCGGGACGCGCGAGAACGTCCCGGACGGCGCGAGGCTTATCGAAGGCGACGTCCGTGCCGAGTCGGCCCTCGAACGCGCCGGCGCGGGCGTCGACCTGATCTACCACGAGGCCGCACAGGTCAGCGTCCCCCGGTCGGTCGAGCGCCCGCGCGAGAGCCACGCGGTCAACGTCGACGGGACGCTGTCGGTGCTCGAACACGCTCGGCGCGAGGACGCCCGCGTGGTCGTCGCCTCCAGCTGTGCGGTCTACGGCCACGCCGGCCCCGGCCCGATCGCCGAGTCGACGGCCAAGGAGCCGCTGTCGCCCTACGGGATCGACAAGCTCGCGGTCGACCACTACGCCCGCCGGTACCACGACCTCTACGGCCTGCCGACGGTCGTCCTCCGGTACTTCAACGGCTACGGCCCCCGGGCATCCGAGGGGTACGCCGGCGTTATCGACGCCTTCCTCTCGCAGGCACGGGCGGGCGAGCCGATCACGGTCCACGACGACGGCTCTCAGACTCGCGATTTCGTCCACGTCACCGACATCGTCCGGGCGAACCTGCTGGCGGCCGAAACCGACGCCGTCGGCGAGGCGTACAACGTCGGCACCGGCGAGGCGGTGACGATCGAGGAGCTCGCGGCGACGATCCGGTCGATCACCGAAAGCGAAAGCGAGATCCGCCACGTCGAGGGACGCCCGGGCGACGTTTCCCATAGCGAGGCCGACCTCGAAAAGGCCCGCGAGGGGCTCGGTTACGAGCCGACCGTCACGCTCGAATCGGGGCTTCGCACGCTGGTCGAGCGCCGACGGCGACGGGACGCCTGAACGATGGCGCACGCGACCGCACCCCGCGCTCCCCCCGCTCTCGCCCGCCGCCTCCTCTCGTTCGAGCTGGCGTTCGTCCTCTTTCTCTTCGCGGGCGTCTACAAGGCGTGGGCCCCGATTTCGTGGATACCGGCCGATCCGACCGTGCTGTTCGGCGGACTCGTCGGGCTCTCGCTCCCCGTGGTCTGGGTTCGCGCCGGCATGCCTCGGCCGCCCGTCGCTCTTACGGTCGCCGGGCTGTTCGGGCTCTTTCTGGCCTACGCGCTCCTCTCGGGGCTGTGGTCGGAAAGCGGGATCTACTACCGCGAGAAGGCGTTTCGGCTCGTCACCGCGACCGCTCTCTCCCTCCTCGGCGCGCTCGCTCTCTCCCAGCGCCCCGCACGCACCCGGCGATTCCTCGCGCTCGCCGCCGGTTTCTCGGTGCTCGTCACGCTCGGCGCGCTGACCTCTGTCGCTCACACCGCGCTGGTCGCCGAGACCTCGACCCCCAGACCCTTCGGCACGAACTACCTGATCGTCGGGCGCGCGATCGGCTTCGGCGCAGTGATCCTCGCCGCGGCCCTGCTCTGTTACCCGCTCGATCGGCGCGAACGGCTCGGCGCCGGGATCGCGCTCCTGCTTGCGCTCGTCGCGCTCGTCGGGCTGGGCGGGCGCGGTCCGCTGGTCGCGACGGTCGCCTCGATCGGCGCGGTCGGCGCGTTCGCGACGCTCCTCGACGGGACCCTGCCCCGACTGGACCGGCGGGCCCTCGTCGCCGGAATCGGAGGCCTCGGCCTCCTCGGCGTCCTCCTCGTGACGGTCGGCCGGTCGATCCGGGGGGTCTATCGCTTCCTCATCCTGCTGGAGAGTCCCGGCGACTCGCTCGGCGCCCGACTTGGCTACTACGACGTCACCCTCGACCTGTGGCTCGCCGGCCCGACGGTCCGCGGTGCGGGGCTTGGAAGCTGGCCGATCGCGATGGGCCGGGGCGACGAGCGGGGCTACCCGCACAACGTCGTCCTCGAACTGCTGTACGAACTCGGGCTGGTCGGGGCCGCGCTCTTTTTTGCCCTGCTCGCCGTCGGCCTCGCGACGCTCGTCCGGGGCTGGCGCGCCCACCGCCGCCCCGAGGCGGTCGCGATCGGCGCGCTCTGTCTGTTTACCCTGCTCAACGCGATGGTCACCGGCGACCTGAACGACAACCGCTTTCTGTTCGCGATCATCGGCCTGCTGTGTTACCGACCCGTCGCAGGCTCCGCGAGCAGCCGCTCGTAGAGGTCGAGCAGGCGTGCAGCCTCGCGCTCCCAGGCGTACTCCGCTCGCACTCTTCTCGCCGCCCGCGCGCCCATCGCCTCGCGTTCGGGATCGGCGAGCAGGTCCGCGACGATTCGGGCCTGCTCTTCCGTCCCTTCCTCGGGAACGAACGCCCCGAAATCCTCGTCGAGGTAGCGCAGAACGGAGTTCCCGCGGGTGGCGACGACCGGCAGGCCCGCGAGCATGTACTCGAAGAGCTTCGTCGGGACGTTGCGCCGACACCGTTCGCGATCCAGCAGCGCCAGCCCCGCGTCGGTCGCCGCGAGGATCGAGAACACCTCTTCGTACTCGACCCGGCCGAACAGCCGCACGCGATCCTCGATCCCGCGCTTTCGGACGAGCGCCGTCGCGCGCCGCTCGACTTCCTCGTTCTTGAACGAGCCGAGCAGCCAGAGGCCCACGTCGTCGTCGAGGCGGGCGAGCAGCTCGATCATCCGGAACAGCCCGCGCTCGGGGCTGAGCTGGCCGACATAGGAGAGCAGGTGCTCGTGGTCGCGCTCGATCGCGGGCTCGGTGTCGATCGACTCAGTTCGCGGGAAGTTCCGGATCGTCACGACGGGGTCGTGGCCCCGCTCGCGAAACGCCTCGGCGGTCGGCTCGTCGGCGGTGACGATCGCGTCCAGTCGCCGGGCGAACGCCGACTCGACGCGCGGGAACGCGCGCGCGAGGGGCACCCTGACGGGCCGGGGGATCCACCCGCGCATGTAGATCGCGTCGGGGTAGTACTCGTGGGCGTCGTAGATCACCCTCCCGCCCGTCCGTCGTGCGAGCGCCGCGCCCACGGGCAGCAGTTCGGGGTCGTGAAAGTGATAGACGTCTGCGTCGAGTCGGGCCGCCCGCCGGTAGGTTCTCGTGATATTTCGCCAGCGCTCGACCCGCGAGTCCGCCCGGCCCAGCGCCCGGATCGAAACCCCGTCGCGGGTCTCGTCGCGAGGGTGGTGGGCGATGGCGGTCACGTCGTAGCCCGCACCGACGAGCGCCCGCGCCTGCTTGCGGAAGATCCGCTGGTCGGTCGTCGGATGGACGGTCGTCAGGATGCAGACGGCGGGCATTTTTATCCGGTTTACGCCGACACGTCATGAAAGGTCCGCTATCCGAGCCGTCGGAGCAGGAACTTGATTCGCTTGCGGGCCCCTTCGACAAGGTCGTAGCCTCGCTTGCCCGAGAGCGCCCCGAGGTACTGGTGGTAGTACAGGTAGTAGGTGGGATCGAGCGCGATCGCCTCCCGGAACTCCCGGGCCGCTTTGGACGTCTCGCCCCGGTCGGCGTAGAGCCGCCCGCGCATGTAACGCTGCTGGGCGCGGCGCTTGTCGGTGATCACGTCGCCGTACTCCGCGAGGAGGTACTCCTGGCCCTCGATTCGTCGCTCGACGTCGGTCGTGATCTGCTCGCCGTGGACGTGATAGTCGACCAGCGCCCGGTCGATTCCGACCATGTAGTAGCCGGCGGTCAGGGCTCTGAGGAAGAACTCGTAGTCCTGTGAGGACGCCAGCTCCGCGTTCAGCAACCCGACGTCATCGAACACCGCACGGCGGAACGTCGTACACGAGAACCCGCCGACGACGTTCGCGTCGGCGATCTCCTCGCTCGTTATTCGCCCCTCGTGTGCCTCGATCACGTCGACGGCCTCGCCGTCACGGCACTTTCGGTAGGCGGTCGCGACGCCCGCACACTCGGGGGGCTCCTCGCGGAGCGCCTCGACGACCGCCTCGAGGTGCTCCGGGTGGAGTTCGTCGTCCGAGTCGAGAAACGAGACGAACTCGCCCTCGGACTCCTCGATCCCCCGATTTCGCGCGGCGTTGGCCCCGGCGTTCTCCTGGCGCACGTACCGCACGCGTTCGTCGTCGTAGCCTTCGAGGACCGCCGCGGTGTCGTCGGTACTCCCGTCGTCGACGACCAGTACTTCGAACTCCGCGAACCGCTGGTGAAGGACGCTGTCGATCGCGCGTCCGACCCGCTCGGCCCGGTTGTAGGTGGGGATCACGACGCTGACGGCGGGGGCCGATCCGTCCGCGGGCGCTCCCGGTCGCTCGCTCATTCACCCTCCCTGTCTGCGGTCTCCCAGGCGACGACGTTTCGCCCCCGCAGGAACTCGTACAGCCCGCGGGCCATCGCGGCGTTTGCGCTCACGAAGTAGTAGGGGATCGCCGCCACCGTCGAGGGGTCTACTCCTACCCGGTCCGCGAGCGCGCCCGCCGCCGCGAGCGCGTAACACGAGAGCTGGCCGGCGAGCGCGAGCCGGTAGAGCCGGCCCGCCTTCCGCGCTACGAGCCCGATGTTCGCGAGCAGCGCGACGACCAGGAAAACCGGCGAGAGCCACCGCAGCAGTTTGTGCGAGACGAGCTGGAACGCGACCGTCGGCTGGTCGAGCGGGTTCACCAGCGAGCGGTAGCGCGCGAGCGTGTGCCACGCGCGGGTGGTGATTCGGACCCGCCGGTCGAACTCCGACTCGACGGAGTCGCCGGTGCCCTCCCACGCCACGGCGTCGGGGGCGTAGGCGATCCGCTGGCCGTTCTCGATGATCGCGAGCAGCTCGGCGAAGTCGCTGATCTCTTCGGGGTCGAGCGGGACGTACGAGGAGCGGCGAACCGCGTAGATCGAGCCGTTGCCCGAGACGAGCGAGCCGGTCCGGGATTCGAGCCGGCGGAGCCACCGCTCGTAGCGCCAGTAGGCCGACTCGCCCTCCGTGCCGCCGGCCCGGTAGCGAAGCTCGCCGACGACACAGCCCACGCCCGGCTCGAAGCGTTCGACCAGCCGGTCGATTGCGTCGGGTTCGTACATTCCGTTCGCATCCGAAAAGACGATCACGTCGCCGTCGGTCTCCTCGACCACGCGGTTCTGACACGCGGTCTTTCCGACCCGCCCCTCGATCCGCCGGAGTTCGACCCCCCGCTCGGCGTACGACCGGACGATCTCGTCCGTTCGATCGGAGGACGCATCGGAGAAGACGACGACGTCGAGTTTCTCCTCGGGGTAATCGAGCGCGAGGCTGTTTTCTATCTTCTCGGCGATCACGCTTTCCTCGTTGTACGCCGCGATCACGAGCGTGACCGTCGGCAGTTCGGCGGGCGGGGTCGGCTCTCCCCGGTCGGACGCGAGCAGCCACAGAAGCCCGCCGTAGAGGAGGTAAGTGTGTGCGAGCGAAAGTAGCGATCCCCAGAACGCGACCAGCAGGCCGGTCGGACGACGGCGCGCCCGGCTCATCGCGCGAGCAGCCCGCAGGCGTCCCGCAGGACGATCCGGAGCTGTTCCGCGACGATCCGACAGTCCAGCCACATCGACCGGTTCCGAACGTACTCGAGGTCCCACGCGAGCTTCCGGTCGGGCGAGTAGCTCGTCGCGTCGTGGACCTGTGCGAGCCCCGTCAGTCCGGGTTTGACGAACCAGCGCCGGGGCCACTCCGGTACCGACGCGACGATCTCGGCGTCGAGTTCGGGCCGTTCGGGTCGGGGGCCGACGACGCACATCTCCCCGCGCAGGATCGTCCAGAGCTGCGGGAGTTCGTCGAGATGCGTCTTGCGCAGGACCGCGCCGACGCGCGTGACTCGGCTGTCTTCCCGTCCGGCGTTCTCGCTGCTCAGGGTCGCGCCCGTCTCGGCCTCGGCGTCCTCGACCATGCTCCGGAACTTCGGCACCGAGAACGTCCGCCCGAAGCGCGTCGTCCGGCGCTGTCTGTAGAGCACCGGCCCGGGGCTGTCGAGTTTGATCGCGAGCGCGATCAGGGCGATGACCGGCGCGAGGCAGATCAGCCCGACGACGGCGAACGCGACGTCGAAGGCCCGCTTCGCGCGCCGGCTCCGTCGATCCCACGGTTCGAGTTCGACCGCGACCAGGTCGCCCTCGTCGCCCTCGTCGCCCTCGTCGCCCTCGTCGCCCTCGTCGCCCTCGTCGCCCTCGTCGCCCTCGTCCCCCGCGACCAGCACGCTCTCCGCTCGCTCGCGGGGGACGAACGCCGAGAGGCCCCGATCGGCACAGACCGCGAGCCGTCCGAACAGCTCCCCGTACTCCCCGACCGAGAGCACGGCGGTATCGATATCGAACTCCGCGAGGGCCTCCTCGAACCGCGAGGGTCGCCCGAGCCAGCCCGCCTCGTAGCCCCGGAGGGTTCCGCCGTCGGCCCGCACCATTTCGGTACCCAGTTCGCGCTCGACCGACTCGGGAACGAGATACCCGATCGGACGCGGCGTCCGTTCGGCGAGCGCCCGCACCGTCCCCGCGTCGTCGGCGACGACGAGCGTCCTCGTCGGCTCGCCGCGCATCTACGACGCCCCCCGTTCGCCCGGACCGATTCGAGCGACGGACCGAGCGCTCGCTCGCGTGGGCGTCCCCCGCTCGTCCGCTCTACTCGATGCACTGACACACATACGGTCGCGGAACGGCAGCCGGCGCTCGATCCGCCGCTGCCGGTCTCTACGGGCTGTTCCTCTCCCGCGGTTAAAACAGTAACTATTCGAGCACGTTCGCATCGAGACAGGTCGCAACTCCGATCGGACCCGTTATTTGTCTCTCGACCGCTACACGAAACCGTGTCCCGAACGACCACGCTCGTGGCCGGCGGTGGCGGTTTTCTGGGTAGCCACCTCTGTGACGCCCTGCTCGAAACCGGCCGGGAGGTCGTCTGCGTCGACAACTTCGGCAGCGGCCGCCCCGAGAACGTCGCCCGGCTTTCCGAACACCCCCGCGGCTCGATCCTCGAAGCCGACGTCAGGGGGGATCCGGACCTGCCCGACGCCGACGAGATCTACCACCTCGCCTCCAGGGCCTCGCCCGCCGACTTCACCGAGTATCCCGTCCGGATCGCGTTGACGAACACCGAGGGCACGCGCCACCTGCTCGATCACGCCGTCGACTGCGGGGCGCGCGTGCTCTATGCGAGCACGAGCGAGGTCTATGGCGACCCCGAGGTCCACCCCCAGCCCGAGAGCTACACGGGCAACGTCGACATCCGCGGGCCGCGTGGCTGTTACGACGAGTCAAAACGCTTCGGCGAGACGCTGACGGTCGCCTACGAGGAGCGCTACGCCCTCGACGTGCGCACGGTGCGCATCTTCAACACCTACGGCCCGCGCATGCGCGTCGACGACGGCCGGGTCGTCCCGACGTTCCTCGCACAGGCGCTCTCGGGCGAGGACCTCACCGTCTACGGCGACGGCTCCCAGACCCGAAGCTTTTGTTACGTCTCGGACCTCGTCGCGGGGCTGCGGGTCGCGATGGATTCGGACGCCCTGTGCGGGGACGTGATCAACCTCGGGCGGGAGAACGAACGCACGATCGAGTCGCTCGCCCACACGATTCTGGAGGTCTGTGGGGCCGACGGCGAGGTGGTTCACGAGCCGCTTCCCGAGGACGACCCCAGACGACGCCGGCCCGACCTCGAGAAGGCCCGCTCGGTTCTCGACTGGGAGCCGACGACCCCTCTGAGAGAGGGCCTCGAACGGACCGCCGCGTACATCGAGGCGGAGCTGTCGGCACGGTGATCTGCCCGGCATCGCCGGCACACCCGGCGCTCGCAAACCCAACGCTTTATTCCTATATACCGCTACGTAGCCGTAGATGGTTGCGTCGCTTCCTCGCTGGGCCGTTCGGACGTACAGACGGGACGGCCCGCGGTGGCTCGCGACCCGGGGACTCGGCTACGCCCTTTTCGGCCACCGGGCCTGTCCGGAGGCGATCCGGTGGCGGCTCGCGCCCCGATA
>JAWARX010000070.1:0-5647 GCA_038893155.1 Halalkalicoccus sp. | reverse complement strand
GCAGGGTATATGTACAACGACAGCGGAGAGCTGGTCGTACGCTAGGACAGAGGCTACAATGGGACTCATAACGGTGCTGGTGTCGGTCGTCGTGATCGTGAGCGTCCTGCTCGTCGTCGGGACGCTTCTCTGTATCGACCGCCGACAGCTCCGCGAGCTCCGTGCGGATCTCCGGCCCCGGCTTCGCCTCGCCGCACCTGCCATCGCGCTTCTCGGGATCGTCCTCGTGTTGAACAGCCTCACTCGTCGAACCGCCCAGCAGCTGTCGTTGCTGATCGGCTTCGAGATCACCGACCAGATCTACCGGATCGAAGGCGAGTTCGTCGCGTGGCTCCAGACGTTCCAGACGACCGAACTGACGGTCTACTTCTCCGGGATCTACATCTACGGCTACGTCTTCTTGCTCGTCTTTCCCCTGCTCGCGTATCTCGCACTCTCCGAACAGCGGACGCTGCACGAACTCACGATCGCCTACACCGCGAACTACGCGATCGGGCTCGTCTGTTATCTCCTGTTCGTCGCGTACGGCCCGCGAAACATCCTCGCCGCAGAACAGCTCATGTACAACGTCTATCCCTCCTCGCGGCTGCTCACCAGCGCCGTCAACACCAACACGAACGTCTTCCCCTCGCTTCACACCTCGCTTTCGGTGACGGCGCTACTCTTTGCGTGGCGCACCCGGGAGGCCTACCCGCGCTGGCTCGCGATCGCGACGGTGCTCGCGACGAGCGTCGTGATCTCGACGATGTATCTGGGGATCCACTGGCTGATCGACGTGATCGCCGGGATCGGCCTTGCGGCGCTGAGCTACTGGATCGGCGTCCGCGGTGCGGATCGCTGGCGCGAACTCGTCGTCGGCCTGACCCCTCGGCTCACCCGGGCGTTTCGCTCCTGAGCGCGCCCCCGAGTTTTAAGCGATCACCGGTCGTTGTAGGCGGTGCGATGGTCTTCAAGAAAGTCACGCTGATCGGGACGAGCACCGAGAGCTTCGACGCCGCCGCCGACGACGCGATCGCGCGCGCCCAGAACACCCTCGAAAACGTCTACTGGGCGGAGGTCGAGGAGTTCGGCGTCGAACTCAAGAACGTCGAGGAACCCGAGTACCAGGCGACGCTTGAAGTCGCCTTCGAAGTGCAGGACTGAGCGGGATCGGAACGGTCGTTCGGGCCGTTTTCCGGCCACGTTGAAGTCGACGGCCTGTAATGAGATCACATGAGCGAACGCCGGGCCGTCGAACGGGTCGGGGAGCCGAACACGACCGACTCGCTGATCGCCGGTTTCGGGCGCTCGGGATCGAACCGGGCGAGACGCTGCTCGTCCACGCCTCGCTGAGCGCGCTGGGGTGGACCTGCGGCGGCCGGCAGGCGGTCTGTGACGCTCTTTTCGAGAGCGTCGGCGAATCGGGCACGATCGTCGTCCCGACACACACCGGCCAGTGTACGGATCCGGCGGACTGGTCGGATCCGCCCGTTCCCGACGACTGGGTCGGGACGATCCGCGAGGAACGACCGGCGTACCGACCCGCGATCACGCCGACCCGCGGCGTGGGGGCAGTTCCCGAGTGTTTTCGAACCTACCCGGACGCGATCCGCAGCCGGCATCCGACGGTTTCGTTTGCGGCGCGCGGGAGCAAGGCCCGGGCGATCGTTGCGGGCCACGAACTGGATTACGGGCTCGGAGAGGGCTCGCCGCTCGCACGGATCTACGAACAGAGCGGGCGGGTCCTCCTGTGTGGCGTCGGCCACGAGGCCAACACGTCGCTGCACCTGGCCGAGTATCGAGCCGAGCTCCCGCACGGGACCGCGAGAAACAGCGCACCACTCGTTCGGGATGGGAAACGAGTCGAAGTCGAGTACGAGGACATCGAGACGAGGACGGACGATTTCGCCGAACTCGGGGTCGACTTCGAGCGAGAGATCGGACTCGTCGAGGGGGCGGTCGGCGCGGCGACGACGAAACTCATCGACCAGCGCGATCTCGTGGACTTCGCAGTCGATTGGTTCGAGGAGAATCGATAGCGGTCAGCGGTGGCGGTGCGGTGGCCTCGATTCGGGGTCGCCCGTTTGGCGACCCCGAATCGAACGGGGGAGGGCTGGCGTACTAACGAGCAGCCGTCCGGACGGACGGCTGCGATAACTAGCGGGCCTGGCCGGACATGAAAAGGGCGAAGCGCGAGCGCCAGCGAGCGCTGAGGGCTTTCTTTAGGTGCGGAAGGACTCCCCGCAGCCACACTCGCTTACGACGTTGGGGTTCTCGACGTGGAACCCGGCACCCTGCAGACCGCCTTCGAAGTCCAGCACGCTGCCTTCGATGTAGCGCATGCTCGCGGGATCGACGAACACCCGCAGGTCGTGGTGCTCGTAGACGGTGTCGTCGGACTCCGGTTCGTCGTCGAATCGCATGCCATAGGAGAGGCCGGCACAGCCGCCCTGCTGGACGAACAGGCGAAGGCCGGCGACGTCCGTATCGAGTCCTTCTCCCTCGAGCAGGTCCAGCGCCTGCTCTGCGGCCGTCGGGGAGACCTGAATCTCCGGCTCCGCGCCGCTTGCGGTCTCGGTGCTCATACCCCCTGTTCTATCGCCGAGGCGGTTAACTGTGACGCCCACGCACACCTCCGCCCTCCCCGCCCTCGACTCACCGCTCGTAGCTCCGCGAGCGTTCGCGTTCGTGGTTCAGCTCCTCGCGTTCGGTCGCGAGCAGCCGGTCGAGGCGTCGTTCGAACTCCCCGTCGCCGATCTCGCCGCGGGCGTAGCGCTCGCGGAGCACCGCGAGCGGGTCGCCCTCGGGGGGTTCGTCTCGGGACTCGCTCTCCGATTCGCCCCGGATGGCGTCGTAGGTCGCCGACACCGGGTTCGTGCCCGTCTCCCACCAGTAGACGGCCCCGAGGACCATCGCGAGCGCGAGCAGCCACGGCGCTTCGAGGATCAACAGGGGCAGCACGATCACCAGCAACAGGATCGTTCCGACGATGAGAAGCTCATTGCGTTCCTCCCCGTCCATGTGCTACTGGCGTTAGTTCGAGGATAAAAACGTTCGCTTACTCCCGGAGTCGCTCGTGGTCGCTGGTCCCCTCGCGCTCGCTTCGCTCGCGCAGCCGCACCGCGACGCTTTCTGCGTGGGCTTCGAGGCCCTCGGCGCGCGCGAGCGTGTCGATGGTCGAGGAGAGCGAATCGAGCCCGTCGCCCGAAAGGCGTTGAACCGTACTGGCTCGCAGGAACTGCTCGACCGACAGCCCGCCGGTGACCTTCGCGAGCCCGTTCGTCGGCAGGACGTGGTTGGTACCGCTGGCGTAATCGCCGGCGGCGACCGGGGTGTGTGGCCCGAGAAAGACGCTACCTGCACTACTGATCCGATCGAGGATCGCCTCGTCCTCGGCGGCCTGGATCGAGAGGTGCTCGGCGGCGTACGCCTCGGCGAAGGCGATCGCCTCGCTCGGAGAGCGCGCGAGGAAGACCCCACTCGCCTCGTTGTCGAGCGCCGCGCGGATCGTGCCCTCGCGTTCGCGGTTCGCGGCTTGCTCGTCGACCTCGCGTGCGATCGCCTCCGCGACCTGGCGGTCGGTCGCCACCGCGACCACCGATGCGTTCTCGTCGTGTTCGGCCTGCGCGAGCAGGTCGCTCGCGACGAATTTCGGTGTGGCTGTCCCGTCGGCGATCACGAGGATCTCGCTCGGCCCTGCTAAAAAGTCGATCTCGCAGTCGCCACGGACCTCGGCCTTGGCGGCCGTCACCCAGCGGTTGCCGGGGCCGACGACCTTCTGGACGCGGGTGACCGACTCGGTGCCGTAGGCCAGCGCGCCGATGGCCTGTGCGCCGCCGACGCTGTAGACCTCGTCCGCGCCGGCGGCGTAGATTGCCGCGAGGGTGACGGGGTTGATCTCTGTTGCGGGCGGGGTCGCCACGCAGACCGTCTCGACGCCCGCTACCGTCGCGGGGATCACGCCCATCAGCGCGCTCGATGGATAGGCTGCCGCCCCGCCGGGGACGTAGACGCCGACGCGCTCGATCGGGCGGAATCGTCGTCCGAGTTCGCGCCCGTCCGAAAACTCCTCGCGCCAGTCCTCGGGGAGCTGATGCTCGTGGAACTCCCGGACGTTCGCGGCGGCCGTCTCGATCGCTTCGCGCGTCTCGTCGTCGATTTTCTCGTAGGCGCGCTCCGTGGCGTCCGTGATGTCGAGGTTTCCCACGTCGACGCCGTCGAACTCCCGGCAGAACTCCCGGATCGCGACGTCGCCCTCCTCGCGGACGCGCTCGATTATCTCGCGGACGTCGCCTCGCACCGCGTCGATGCCGGCGTCCCGTTCGAACAGCGCGTGTCGCCTGTCGGGCCCGAGATCCGAGACGGATTCGACGTTCATAACTCGGGGTGTGGTCCCGGAGCCAAAACGGTTACCGGTCCACGCTCGGGCGCGCGGGCGATGTCACACGCTACGCCAGCAGTCCGGCGACCAGAAAGATCAACAGGACGACCGCCGCCGAGCCGCCGAAGACGAGCACGAACGCGATGACTGTCCCGAGCATGCCGTCGTCGTACAGGAACTCCTCGACGATCCCCCGGACGCCGTCTATGAGCGGGGCGAGTCGACTGGCCATAGGGACAGAAACGGACTGCCGGTTCATGAGTGATGCGGTGGCGAACGGCAGCCCACCGATCCGGCGACGGAGCGAAACCGTTTCGCCTCCGCGAGAACTACGACCGTCGATGACAAGGGTTCTGCGCCGGCTCAAGCGCCCCCTCCTGTTCGTGATGGCGCCGGCGTACGTCCTCGCGGGCGTGTTGCATTTCGTCGTGCCGGAACTGTACGTCCAGATCGTCCCGCCGCTCCTCCCGGCACCGCTCGCGCTCGTCTATCTGTCCGGCCTCGCCGAGATCGCCGTCGGGATCGGCCTGTTGATCCCCCGAACCCGGCAGTATGCGGCGTGGGCGACGGTCGCGTTGCTCGTGGCGATCTTCCCGG
This sequence comes from Halalkalicoccus sp., assembly GCA_038893155.1. Lineage (GTDB taxonomy): Archaea > Halobacteriota > Halobacteria > Halobacteriales > Halalkalicoccaceae > Halalkalicoccus. The sequence continues at coordinate 690 of JAWARX010000070.1, read as the reverse complement.
CGAACGTCTACATGGCGACCCACGGGGTCGTGATCGAGGGGATGCCGGGCGGTGGCGATCCCTCCGATCTCGCTCGCTGGGGACGACTCCCGCTCCAGGGCGTGTTGATCCTCTGGGCACTGTGGTACACTCAGCCACGAAAGGGGACGAACGGGCGTTGACTCACCCGAACCAGTGGAACGTTCGACCGTCGAGCCGTCGGCTACGCGCGTGAACGTCTGGTTCGGCTGTCGCATCCGAAATGTACGCCCGGAACACCACCGGGTGAGAAGCCACTAATAGGCTCAGTGAACGTAAAAACCGGGCAGAACCCTCGTCCAGACGTTCAAGTGTGATGGCGGCATAGCGTACGGTATGAGCCAAGTGACGAGACGTATCGTACAGGAACTCCACGATGAGCCACATCTCGAAGGCCGACGGATTACTGTTCAGTTTATTAAAGAACAAATCGAAGAGCGAGGGCTCAAACCGCGAACGGTCGCCGATCGCCACGGCCTCGACGTGGCTGATGTCTATCGGGCGCTCACCTACTATCACGACCATCCTGAAGAGATGCGTACGATCGAACGCCAGCGCCAATCCGCGATTGAAGAATACGACCAGCTGACGACCGACCCCGACGACGTGCGTGACTAATGGGATATCGTATCCTCGCTGACGAAAACGTCGAGCAGGCGACGATTAACTATC
>JAWARX010000069.1:0-9402 GCA_038893155.1 Halalkalicoccus sp. | reverse complement strand
ATTAGATCGCGGACACCGCCGCCGAACGGGGCATCCCCGAACGGGAGGTCGTCGAGGACGTCATGCTGGGGCAGGCCCGCACGAAGGAGATGATGACGCCCGCGGAGGTGGCGAACCTCTTCGTCTTCGGCTTCTCCTCGCACGCGAAGCACCTCAACGGCGGGGACCTGCTGTTCGACGGCGGCTACACCACGACCTACGAGTAGACGGGAGACGGGGGCGACGGTTTAACTCCGGTGGGGCACAAGGGGCGGTGTGTACCGCGCGAGCGACCGGCTGAAGAACGAACGCTGGATCGCGACGCTCCAGCGGGCGGCCGAGGAGCTGGAGCTCGGCGGCGAGGCCCGCTCGACCGCCGAGGACCTGTTTCTCTCGGACGTGCCCGAGACCGACCGCTCGAAGCGCGCCGCGATCGCCGCGAGCCTGTATGCCGCCGGACTGATAACGGGCGATCGGCGCTCGCAGGGCGCGGTCGCCGGCGCCGTCGGCGTGACCCGGCTCACGGTGCAGAAACGCTGGAAGCCGCTGCTCGAAGAAGCTGGATTGAAACCGCCGACGTGGTGAGGGGCGTCCGTCGGGCAGGCGTCGACGCGACCGGAACAGCCTTTAGCGCCCGCCGACCCTACCGATCCCATGCGCGAACTCGTCTTCGAACTGGACTACCGTCCGGGTCGGAATCCGGTGGCCGACGCGATGTCCGAGCACCCCTCGACGGCGATCCGATCGCTCTCCTGTCACGTCACGGACGAGCGACTCTGGCGGGTCGACCTCGTTCGTGGGCCAGCCGAGGCGCTCGACGCGATCGAAACCGCCTACCGCACAGCCGAGTACTTCCCCGACTGTCTCGTCACGGACGACTGCGGGGCCGAGGCCGAGACCCGCGTGCTCGATCGGACGGCGGAGTCGCTCGTGATCTACTGCGTCTGGGAGCGAAGCGAGGTCTGTACGTCCGTCCCCCACCTCGCGCGATCCCACCTCGGCGACGGCCTGCTATTCGAAACCCGCCAGGAGGGACGAGCCCAGCTCTGGCGGATCGTCCTCGCCGGTGACGAGTCAGTAAGCTCCTTCGCCGACGCGCTCCGGGCGGAGATCGAGGACGTCGGCGGGATGGAGCTTCTGCGGCTCACCGAACACGTTCCGGCTGGTGGCGGGCAGACAGGCGACGCCGCGACGAGCCCGAGCCCGGAGCTACCGGCGGCCCAGCGCCGGGCGCTGCACGCGGCGGTCGGTCGGGGCTACTACGAGACACCGAAGAAAATCGAGCTAGGCGAGCTCGCCGAGGAACTCGGCGTCCCCCGCTCGACGCTCTCCTACCGACTCAGACGGGCGGAAGCCGCCCTCGCGGGCGCGTTCGTCGAACGGGATTCGGCGCTCGATTCGCTGGGTGCCGCCCGCTCGCGCTGACCCACAGTTGGCGTGCGCCGAAGAACTCCTATCCTCCCGAATCGCCTCTCTCCCACCAGTGACGACCGACACGGACCGAACCCCCGAGAAGCGACGCGACGAGCGACGGTTCTCGATCCCCGAGATGGACTGTCCCTCCTGTGCCGGGAAGGTGACCAAGAGCGTCGAACGCCTCGACGGCATCTCCGAGGTCGACGCCAGCCCCACGACCGGAAGCCTCCGCGTGACGTACGATCCCGGGGTGTGCTCCGAGGACCGGATCCGCGAGCGGATCGCGGCGGCGGGCTACGCCGTCGAGGACGAAGGCGGCTCGCGCGAGGCGTCCGGTCCCGCGGACCCGCCGCGGGCGATACTGCACACCCCGCGGGCGATCGCTACCCTCGCGGGCGCGCTGCTGGTGACTGTCGGGATGGTCCTTCACTTTCTGGCTCCGGCCGCGGATCCACACCTGTTCGATCTATCGGGCCGGGCGTTCGCCCTCTCTCACGTCCTCTTCGTCGCGAGCGCGGCGCTCGCGGGCGCGCCGATCCTCCGCAACGGCTACTACTCGGCGCGCAACCGGAGCCTCGACATCGACTTCCTGATGAGCGCGGGCATTCTGGGGTCCGTCCTGACCCACCACCCCTTCGAGGGCGCGATGCTCGCGGTGCTGTTCAGCATCGCCGAGCTCTTGGAGCGATTCTCGATGGACCGCGCGCGTGGCTCGCTTCGCGAGCTGATGGCGCTGTCGCCCGAGACGGCGACGGTCCTGCGCGGGGGCAGGGAGGTGACCGTCCCCGTAGAACGGGTCGCGGTCGGGGATCGGATCGTCGTCCGGCCGGGCGAGAAGGTGCCGACCGACGGCGTCGTCCGCGAGGGCGAGGCCGCCGTCGACCAGTCGCCGATCACCGGCGAGAGCGTCCCCGTCGAGAAACGCGAGGGGTCGGAGGTCTACGCCGGGACGATCGACGAGACGGGCTATCTCGAGGTCGAGGCGACCAGCGAGGCCGACGACTCGACGATCGCGCGGATCGTCCGGCTGGTCGAGGACGCCCAGCGAGAAAAAACCGACCGCGAGCAGTTCGTCGACCGACTGGCGAGCGTCTACACGCCGATCGTCGTCGCGCTTGCGGTCCTTACGATGGTCGGCCCGCCGCTTCTCGTCGGGGCGTCGTGGAACACGTGGTTCCTCCGCGGGCTGACCCTGCTCGTCATCGCCTGTCCCTGTGCGTTCGTCATCTCGACGCCCGTCTCGGTCGTCTCGGGGATCACGAGCGCGGCGCGAAACGGCGTGCTCGTAAAGAGCGGTCGGGACCTCGAAGCGGTAGGCGAGACGGCCGTCCTCGCGATCGACAAGACGGGGACGCTCACGACCGGCGAACTGTCGGTGACGGACGCCGTGGCGCTCGACGGGACGGCCGAAACGGCGGTTCTGCGACGCGCCGGCGCGCTCGAACGTCGGAGCGAACACCCGATCGCCGGAGCGATCGTCGAGGAGGCCGGCGAGAGCGCGGCGGGGGAGTTCGAGGTCTCCGGGTTCGAGGCGCTCGCGGGCAGGGGCGTCCGGGGCGATGTCGACGGCGTCACGCACTTCGTCGGGAAGCCCGCGCTGTTCGAGGACCGGGGCTTCGACCTCCGGCGACCCGCCGCCGACGGCGGGCGCACTGATGGGGGGCGGGCCGTCGCCACCGGGACGGCAGTGGAGAACCTCGGTGGGACGATCGCCCGGCTGGAGAGCGAGGGCAAGACGGTCGTGCTCGTGGGCACCGACGAGGAGCTGCTGGGGCTGATCGCGATCGCGGACGAACCGCGCCCCGAGGCGGCGTGGACGGTATCGAGGCTCCGGGAGGCGGGCGTGCGCGTCGTCATGCTCACGGGCGACAACGAGGGGACCGCACGGACGATCGCCGAACGGATCGGGATCGAAGAGTACCACGCGGGGCTGCTGCCCGAGGAGAAGTTAGAGCGGATCCGGGCGCTCGAAAGCGAGTACGGCCGCGTCGCGATGGTCGGCGACGGGATCAACGACGCGCCCGCGCTCGCGACCGCCGAGGTCGGGATCGCGATGGGCGCGGCGGGCACGGACACCGCGCTCGAAACCGCCGACGTCGCGCTCATGGGCGACGACCTCACCCGGCTTCCCTACCTGTATCGGCTCTCGCGGGTCTCGAACGGCGTCATCCGCCAGAACATCTGGTCGAGTCTGGGGGTGAAGGCGCTGCTCGCGCTCGGCGCGCCGTTCGGGGTCGTCACGGTGATCCACGCCGTCGTGATCGGCGACATGGGGATGAGCCTCGCGGTGACCGGAAACGCCATGCGCCTCTCGCGGATCGAGCCCGAGACGCCGCCGGACGGTCCCGCGACGAACACCAAACTCGATCCGGGCGGCGGCGGGTCGTGTTGTTAATCCGTACGTTCGAGCTGCTACGGATTATCATTCCGGCGGCGGTGTTACACAACGGTGAAAACGGTGCTAACAGGGTTTTTGGGGTCTAACACCCAACGATAGGGTGCTATGTGTCACTGCTTCGGCAGCGTCGAGGAGATGAGCGCGGACGAACGCACGGAGCTGCGCGAGGAACACACCGTAGAGGAGCTTCGAGCGGAGTACTCGAGCGCCGATCTCGAACGGCTGGGCGTCAGCGCGTAGAGCGAAAGCGGCTGTGTTTACCTATCGTTCGCCGCGGGCCTCGCGCTCGGGCGTCAGTTGGCCGTGCTCGTCGATCTCGCCGTTGACGATCCGGGTGCTGGAGATGATGTCGCCGTCCTCGGCGCGGAGGTGATCGACGACGACGAGTTCGAGCGGCTCGTGGCCCCGTTCGCGGCGGATCTCGTTGATGCGCTCGCCGCCGGCTTCGGTTTCGGGCGAGACGATCAACGCGTCGAATCGGGGCTGGGTGGCGATGCCCGTCGGCTCTTCGAGGGGTCTGATCTCGTAGTCCCGACCGTACTCCTCGGCGAGCGCCGCGAGTTCGGCGTCGAGGTCGGCCTTCCGCTCACAGAACGGGCGGACGTAGCGGTCCTCCCGGCGGGTCTTCGGCGCGAGTTCGTCGCTCGTCAGGCCAACAGTCACGTCGCCGAGTTCGAACGCGCGCTCGAAGAGCGCGCGATGGCCGTCGTGTACGGGATCGAACGTCCCACCCAGCGCAACCTGCATACCGGGGCGATGTGAGCCGGTGGCTTAGTGCCTTCGGAAGGCCTACTGTTCGTCCTCGTCGTCCCCGACGTCCGCGAGGTCGTCTTCCTCATCGCCCTGTTTGTCCTCGTCGGTGTCGTCGACGGTGATGCTGATCGGCCGGCTCGCGTCGCCCTCGCCCTCGTCGGCGAGGTACTGATCGAGGTTGAAGACGGTGTTCAGCTCCTCTTGGACCTGGTGGACGATTCCGCCCACTAACTCGCTTGGCGCGATCGCGGTGTACTCGTACGGGTTGTTGCCCGCGCCCTCGCTCTCGCGCTTTTCGCGCGAGACGTTTCCCTCCTCGTTGAGTTCGGCGAGCGCCTCGCGCACCGTGCTGGGGTACAGCCCCGTCCCGGAGGCGATCTCCTCGCTCGTCGAGCCGGGATACTGGCGCAGGTAGACGTAGATCCGCGCGCGCGTCTCGGTGTCGAGCACCCACGCGAGCAGGTCGACGATCCCCCTGTCGAACTCCTCGACCGCGCGGTCCGCGCCCTCCCCGATGCGCGATCTGGGGTCGCGCCCGTCGCCCTCGGAGTCGACCGTCACCGGGATCTCCTCGCCGTCTTCCGGGTCGTTTTCGGACATGTCCTCTCTGGGAGGACGAAAGCCTGCCCCGGTAAAAAGTCTTGCTTAGAGCAACAACGACGCGTACAGCGCCTCGGCACCCGATTCCGAGCGAACCCGTCGCTGGCGCTCGCTCCCGCTCTCGGCGTCGTAGATCCGGCGAAGTCCCTCGATCCCGAGTCGGTCACACTCGCGGGCGACGACCTCGCCCAACGAGACGACCCCCGACAGGTCCCGGTCGATAAACGCTGCGTCGTGGCCGTGACGCATCGCGCGCCACTTGTTCTCGTCGAGCAGTTCGCGGCGGTGGTCGTAGCCCCCCTCGCCGCCGCGCGGGGCGTGCCCGTCTTCTCGCGGGTTCTGCCCGCTCGAGTGGTCCGTGGAACTCCGTTCCACGCTACTCGACCGATACGCGGCCCACGGGTTCGCGCTCTCCTCGTAGCGCTCTGCGAGATCCAGCACCAGCGCGTGGACGTACTCGACGAACGCGAGCACGCGCTCGGGGTCGGCCTGCCCGTCGGGGGTCCGGACCTCGACGGTGCCGTGATCCGAGTGCGGGCGCACGTCGTACCACAGCTCCCCGCGGTCGTTGATCGATCCGCGCTCGACCATCAGGCGCTCGAAGTCGGCGAACTCCGCGAAGTCGGAAAACGCCGTCGGCATGCCGGTGTTGGGAAGCGCCTCGAAGACCTTCGCGCGGGCCGAGGCCAACCCGGTGTCGAAGCCGTTCCAGTACGGCGAGTTCGCCGACAGCGCGAGGAGGATGGGTAAAAACCAGCGGATCTCGTTCGCGATCCAGACCGCCTTGTCCGCGTCGTCGACCCCGACGTGCACGTGCAGGCCCGCGGTCGTGTTTCGGTGCTGGGGGTACTGGATCCGATCGAGCTGCGATCGATAACGGGGTTTCTCGGCGTGTTCGAGCTCGCGCCACTTCGCGCCCGGATGCAGCCCGGCCGCGGCGATCCGATAGCCGTGGTCGGCGGCGTACGAAACGAGCGTCTCCCGTACCTCCGCCAGTACGTCGCCGGCCTCCGAGAGCGAGTCGATCACCGGCGTCTGGGTCTCGATAACGCACTTGAACAGCTCGTGATCGATTCGCCCCTCCAGAACGCCGGGCGGATCGTTGTCGTAGACGAGCTCGTCGGTGCCCGAGACGGGGCGTCCGGAGTCGTCGACGACGAAAAACTCCTCTTCGATCCCGAGGGTGCCCATCCGCGCGAAGTTCTCGGCCGAACCCGTCTCCATCGGACCCCGCTTCGCCCCCGTCGAATAAATAGGCCCTGTTATCGGTACGGACCGGCCCGAGCGCCGCGGGGGCTACCGGGGCCGGGCGACCACCGCGAGGTGATCGTCGTGATAGGGTTCCAGTCGCTCGGTTTCGAGGATCTCGTAGTCGGTTTCGAGCCGGTCGAGCACGTCCGAAAACACGTCTTCCGGCTCGCGGGTCACGTCCTCGCTTCTGGCCTTGATCGCCGCGAGCAGCCGACCGTCGTCCGCGAGAAACGCCCGGTTGCGGATCGCCACGTCGGCCTGCCCCCGCGTCGCCACGTCCTGAACGATCGCGTCGACGCCGCGCTCGACGACGTGGGCGTAGGTTTCGGGTTTGCGTGCGTCCTTCAGAAGTGCGAAGAGGTTCCCCCGGTCGTCGGCGACCCCCACGAGATCCCGGACCGGTCGCGGGGCGAACTCGACGGCGTAGGTCGGGCCCGAAAAGTCCGCGACGTGGCTGACCGTCGTGCCGCTCGCCGCGCCGAGATAGAGTACCGTCGGCTTCTCGGGGAGACCGAGGTCCAGCCCCGTCTCGATCATCGCGCCGAGCTTCGAGCGGTTGGGGTCCCACGCGCGCCACCCCTCCCGAACTGGCTCGCCGTAGACCGGCTCGCCGTGGGTCGCGAGGCGCTCGCGCCCGTCGAACGCCCGTCGCTCGATTCCCTCCGGAAGGCTCATGACTCCTCCCGCGCCCGGATGGTCGCGATGCGCTCGTCGAGCTCGGCGTCGAGTTCGGGCCGGCGATCCCCGGCGTAGTGATCGACCCGCGCGGCGATCGTGAGCTTGCCCGCGAGCGCGCGGGCGGCCGATCCCCGGACCTCCCGACGGGTGCCCCGAACGTACTCGTGGGTGTAGATGATCCCGTGTTTCGGAGAGGGAGCGTGTCCCCGCAGGTGGGCAAAGAGCGCGTCTTCGGCCCCCAGAACCTGCAGCGTGCCGCTGGGTTTTTTCGCGAGTTCGCCCAGCCCGCCGGCAAGCGCGATCAGGCGCGCCGCGAGCACGGGACCCGCAAGCGCCGCGAGGTTCGGCGCGACCGCGGGCGTCGCGCGCTCGATGAACTCCCTGAGAGCGTCGGCCTCCTCTGCCAGCGCGGCGCTTTTCGAAGCGAGCGCGATCGCCCGCCGTTCGACCTTTCCATCGGGTTCGCGCCCGGCCAGCTTGCGGGCGTACTCGATCCCGCCGCCGGATTCGGAAAAGAGGCTGCCGCCCCACTCGCCCACCCGCTCTGCGAGTTCGTTCGCGACTCGCTCGGAATCGTCCATCGCTCGGACCGCGTGGACGAGCTGGGCGTCGTCGGCGCGCTCGCGTTCGCTGACTTCCTCGCGGGTGGCCGCGAGCGTCGCCTCGCGCAGGCGCGAGTAGTACCCCTCCTCGTCGGCGGCGAAGCCCGACTCGACGGCCAGCGCGGGCCACTCGTCGGGAGCGTCGGCGCTCCCCTCGCGGATCGCGCGAACCGCCCCCTCGCGGTCGTCGGGATCGACGTCGGCGAACCATCCCTCGGTCATGGTTCGGCCTACTCGACGGGGCGGGTAAACCCCTCCGACTTATGATTTCGGCCGCCGAAGCCGGCGCATGGAGCTCGCGACGGCCGGCGACGCGGACCGTCCGTGGATCGCGTCGCTGCTCGAAAAAAGCGGCCTTCCGACGGATCTCGACGGGGCGGAACTGTACGTCGCCCTCGTCGACGGCGAGCGCGTCGACTGTGGCGGTTTCGAGATCGATGGGACGGACGCCCTGCTCCGTTCGATCGCCGTCGATCCCGCGGCTCGCGGCGAGGGCTACGGGCGCGAGATCACCGAGCGACTGTGTGCGACCGCCGCCGAACGGGGGGTGAAGCGACTCTCCCTACTGACCACGACGGCCGCGGACTTCTTCGAGAAACGGGGCTTCGAGCGGGTCGAGCGAGGGCGAGTTCCGGATTCGATCGCGAACACGAAGCAGTTCACCCAACTCTGCCCCGAGAGCGCGACCTGTATGCACCGTACTCTCTAATTACTCCATGCGCTCGAAGGGCTGTTCACAGCCGTGACAGAAGTGCATCGACCGACAGAGCGAGGGCCCCTTCGGGTGCTCGCGTTCGGTGTCGGTCGATCCACAGTAGGGACAGTCGACGGGAGACCCACCCGAACTGCCGGTCGTGACGCTCGGATCGAGTCGTCTCATACGCTCAGCCCGAACTCTCGGAGGTCCTCCTTTCCAGTCTCGGTCACCATCTCTACGGTCCACTCGGGGCTCCAGACGAGGCGAACCGCCGCCGAGTCGACGCCCTCGGCGCTCTCGGCGGCCTCTCGAATATCGTCTTTCAGCATCGAGCGGGCCGGACAGCCGGTGTAGGTGAGCGTCATCGTCACGACCGCGTTCGTTCGTCCGTCGACCTCCTCGACGCGCACGTCGTAGATCAGCCCGAGGTCAACGACGCTGATCGGCATCTCGGGATCCTCGACCTCGTATAAAGCGTCCCAGATTCGGCGCTCGGTTCCGGACGACCCCTCGCCGGTCTTCGGGAACTCCGCACGCTCCTCGCCCGGCACGTAGTCGGTGTAGGCGCACGCGGTCGGTCGGTCGCCGCTCACGCGCCCTCACCAGGCAGTCGGGTCGGCTCGTCGAAGCCCAGTTCGTGGTACGTCGCGGTGAACGACTCGTGGAGGTCGAACCAGTCGTCGGTGTGGCTGCCGTCGCGCCCGCGGGCGTCTGGCCGCGCTACCGCCTCGGGCTCCGGTACCGAGAGCCCGAGGGATTCGAGATACGGGATGGCGATCTCGAACCACTCCGTCCGGAGATCGTCGAGCGATTCGGTGCGCAAATCTTGGGAAACGATCTCCGCCTCGTACTCCCCCGGTTCGAACAGCGTGAGTGCGTGGGGAAAGAGCCGGTCGAGCGCCGCCTGCACGCGCTCGCGGCTCTCGTCCCCCTCCGTGAGGCGTTCGAGCCAGCTCTGTGCGTGCTCGCGGTGGTAGCTCTCCTCCGAGAGAACCTTCCCCACCCTCCCCGCGATCGCCGCCTCGCTC